>JAQGHE010000010.1 GCA_028288985.1 Candidatus Saccharimonadota bacterium | reverse complement strand
ATCTATATAGCCCACCATGCTCAGATAATTTCAGGGGTAAATCGCGATAACTAGTGACCATTTTTTCAAAAATCATGTGGTGATGAGGGCAGTTCATGGGCTTTATATAAAATGTATTGCCGTCCTCATCAGGTTGAGTGGCATACATATTTTCTAAATAGTAATCTGCGTGCCCAGACCGTTTATAGAGATCAGCTTGAGCTAATACAGGGGTCGAGACATATTGATAGCCCAAATTTTCTTCCTTTTCGCGCATATATTTCATCAGCTCGTTTTTGATAACCTCACCCCTAGGCATAAGAAGTGGTAGGCCTGACCCGACATCATTGGATATGAAAAAGAGATTGAGTTCCTGCCCCAGCCTTCTGTGATCATTCTCCTCTAGTTTGTGATCTTCATCCATCTTGTTTTACATCATAACAGCTTGAGGACTACTCATAAATAATAAAACGGCTTGAGCATTCTCGCAATTTCGATGCTCAAGCCGTTGCCGTTAACACGTCGGCAAAACTCAACCTACATAGGAGTATATATATACTAGCCGGATAACGCTAGTACTTTTTTATTGTTTTATCCACAAATTCTGTGGATAGTTTTTATACCATATATGGTAATTGATTATAAAGGTTGGTTCGGGTAGTATTATCTCTGTTCTAGCACCATAGCTCTAAGTCGAAGCTTTTTAGCCGCAAGGCTAAAACGAGACCGGAGCGTAAGGTGCGACAAGGGCACATAGCTCAGTTGGCTAGAGCGCCACATTGACGTTGTGGATGTCGGGGGTTCAAGTCCCTCTGTGCCCACCACGAAAAAAGCTGGTCTTATTGACTGGCTTTTTTCGTGATTGGAATTTGGACTTGAACCCGAGAGGGCGCAAATAGCCAGAATAACTTCGCTACTCAAGCGGAGTTTTTATTTTCTATACTGTTCACAAATACGATGCAGGTACCGTAGATTGTGGATGGAGGCCAAGCGGCCGGATAGAGGATCCTCCATTTTAAAGAGGTGGCGAAGAAAAGCGCGGCTGTAGCCCTGCGCGCAAGCATAACAGTCACACCCCTGTTCGATTGGCTGTTTATCCTCCATAAAAGCTGCGTTTCTGAGGTTTATGGTCTGGTCCCCATTTATCCAAACTGAACCGTGGCGGCCATTTCGGGTCGGCATGACGCAGTCCATCATATCGATGCCGTTTTCAATAGCGTATTTAAAATCAATCGGATGACCTACACCCATCAAATAGCGTGGGCGGCCCGGGTCGTACAATGGCGCTAAATATTGAAGCATCTTGTGCATTTCTTCCCTGGGCTCACCGACTGACAAGCCGCCTATGCTGATGCCGTCAACAGATTGAGATTGCACAAACTCCAGGCTTTTAGCACGAAGTTTTTTATCCAGACCTCCCTGTACAATTCCAAAAAGCAGCGGCTTCTGTTCGACGCTTAGATCCTTGGTCAAACGGTTAAATTCGGCGATGCAGCGAGTTAGCCAGCGGTGGGTTCTTTCAACGGCTTCCTCTGTCCGGCCCCTGGCATCGGGGGCTAAACCGGTTAAGTCGTCAAAGGCCATGATGATATCGGATCCCAAGCTAAATTGTATCTGCATAGAGATTTCGGGAGAGATAAACACCATATCGCCGGTTTTTGGGTCCTTAAACTTAACTCCTTCTTCGGTGATTTTACGTACATGTGCCAGTGAGAACACCTGGAACCCGCCGGAGTCAGTCAGAATGGGGCCGCTCCATCTGTTAAATTCATGGAGGCCGCCAAATTTTTTAATCAGTGCTTCTCCCGGCTGAAGGTGCAAATGATAGGTGTTAGATAAAAGTACCTGGGCTCCGGTTGCGGCTACTTCCTCTACAGTTACCCCTTTGACAGCACCGCGCGTGGCCACCGGCATGAAAAAAGGCGTCGAAACTGGGCCTCGGCGGGTGTTGAGAATTCCACTGCGCGCAAGCTTGCCGTGGGCGGCTATCTGTTTATATGTGTTTATGGGCATCCGGACTATTGTACCAAGCGTTGACATTTATAGTCACGGGTGCTAATTTATTCAAGTTAATAGTGAGGTGAGGATTGAGTACCAACAAGATTGGTGAACCGCTTGATGCGTTCAAGCTATTTTACGAAGAGATCATAAGTGTTAAGCCGGGCCAAAACAGGATAAGACGAAATCGTCCCGCCCGCGGCACAGCGTAAAATCGAAAAATAACGCCGGCTTTTGAAAAAAAGCCGGTTTTTATTTGGACTTTAACAGATGGAGAATGACTTTTACCCCCTAAATTCGGGGTTATCCACTTGGTTTTCCTCCAGCGTTATGACAATATGTTGACATGGTTTGTCCTTACTGTGCCGCTAAAACTGAGGTTGTTAATAGCCGACTGCAAAAGCGGAGCAATCAAGTGTGGCGGCGGCGACAATGCCGTGAGTGCAAAAGCGTTTTTACCACCCACGAGGCTATTGATCTGTCCAGTTCCCTCCGTGTTAGTACTAACGGCGAACTTAAGCCCTTTATAAGCGATTTACTCTTTACGGAGGTGCTGCTGGCGCTTCAGGACCGTAAAGACTGCTATACGGAGTCCAGAGAGGTCACAGGCACCATTATCCAAGAGCTTTTGAAGTCCCAAGCCTCCCCTGTATTTACGCCGAAGCAGATTAGCGAGGTGACTGCTGGCATTCTTAAGAGGTTCAATCAGAGGGCGTGGCACAGATACACAGCCGAGCACCCCTCACAGCAAGCGTAATGTCTATTTTTTAGGGACGTCTTTAACTACAGCTTTATCTGTAACGTCGAATGTCCCCAGGTACCAGCCGAACATTAAGCGCGTCTGGGAGTATATAGCCGCGAAGGCGTTAAAGAGGATAGTCGTAAATGGCAGATAAACCCATTGGATAACCATCCAGAGATTGCGCCGGCGCTTATAGCGCTCCGGCTTAGGGGGCAGGCTCTGAAAACTAAGGAATAAAGTTACCAGGATGCCGACAGTAGCTACCCTCTGGATGGTGCTAACGACATGCGGCAATTGATCTACTAAATACGCCTGCGGATTGAGGAAAAATAGGTTTGGGTTAAGTAAATGCGGGACAAAAGCAGCAAGCAGCAATAAAAGCGGCGCCGTAGACCAACTGATGTGCCCTTCAAGCAACCTTAGGAACTTCGACCAGATTTTGTACTTTGGGATGTTATTAGGCTTTATAAAGCCTGTATAGCCCACGTAGGCAACATCGGATGCTCCCCATGCCCATCGTCGGATTTGGACAAACTGCGCCTTAATCGTTTTGCGGTAGCTAAAACTAAGGACGGCATCCTGATAAATGGGTACATATATGGGAAAGACGTCGTGCTTGCCGTCATAGCGGAACCAAGTACGCCAAAACTGATGGCCGTCTTCGACAATGGTGCGGACGCTCCAAAAATCAGTATCAATAAGCGCTTCCATCGGCTGAGCGTGCGAACTGAAGTTCCGCAGCATGTGGGGGCGCATAGTTAGCACTATATTCCAAAATGAGTTACCAGTGGCAATCACCCTCATGGGAGCTGGCGCGTCCCAGATATTATTGGTGTACATCGGTATGGGCTGGTAGCTGGCGTGCTTTGGTTCTTCCGTAGAACAAAAGGTGTAGGTTAAGGCCGCAAAATACTGTTTATCGGGGCGATTATCGGCATCCAGAGTGGTGACCACTACTTTGGCGGGGTCTATATTATTCTCTTCCAAGTATTTTTGGAACTTTCTAGCCGCGAACGTAATGTTGCCGCCTTTGCCGATTACTTCTCCCGGCATGTCACTGGGGTGGGCTATGGCCTCGGCATAGTAGAATTTATCGGCATATGTGTGCATTAACTCCTTGGCTGTTTTTTCAACCTCTTTGCCGCCGCGCTGCTCATAAGCCAGGATAAGAATGATTTTTTTGGGATCATATTTGCTATCCAGCACTGATTGTATGGTTGGTTCTATAACATCTTTGGATTCGTTATAAGCGGCTACTATGACGGCGTGGATGACCTCGCTCGGTTTAATGCGGCTATGCATCATGTATTCCCTCACCCGGTCCAGATTGCGGGCATGCCACTTGGGGGCTTTTTTGGCCCTGACGACGAGGTCTTCTAAGTCATTGTTTAGTTCCTGCCATGGCACCCTTTTGTGTTCGTTCATCAGCTGCCACCCCTGCAGAGAACGTACGTTAAGAGACAGGGCCCGGATAAACCACAGCAGCAAATAGGCGACAATGAAGTAAGCAGCTATTTTCGGACTGATAAGACTGAGGACAACCGGTAAGAATAAAACTATCCAGGTTATGGCGCCGGGCAGAATCTCAAAGATACGATAGCGCCAGTCCCGGTCCTCTGGCTGGGGGATTTCTATCGAACGCATACGTTGAATTTCTCCTGATCACATTTTCCATTACAAGACCAAGAGAAATTCATTGTAGTGAAATAAGCGAATTAGAAACAATTATAGCAACCAGCAGCAAAAAGGCTTCGGCCGACAACATAAAGACAGCCAGATAACGCCTAACACCGTAAATTCGATTGCTAAGTATTACCGCCAGTACAGCGGTTAGAAGCATAAACAAGGCCAGCACATAAATGTCTATGGGCTTACCGCTTTGGTACTGCGAGCCGGTGATGTTGGGCCTGTAAGCTACCGTCGTGGTGGGGTTACGCGAAGCATCAAAGCGTATCAGCACCAAACTAACGCCGATTACCGTTAGAAGCGACATCAGCGTTACTAAGGCTAAGACTAAGCGGTCGTGCAAAAACTTCTTAGGAATATTCATATTACCTGTTCTATTTTATGCGAGGCAGACAAATTTAGCGAGCAAAAGTAAGTACTGGTGCGGATGGCGGGAGTCGAACCCGCGTCCCGGCCTTGGGAAGGCCATATAATAGCCGTTATACGACATCCGCATTTTCTCCCTTTTTAAATCATGGAGCCAATGGTGGGACTCGAACCCGCGACCCCCGCTTTACGAAAGCGGTGCTCTAGCCAGCTGAGCTACATTGGCGTTTACTTCTTAAAAAGTATAGCAAAATACTGCCGTTCAATTGCGGTTTACATCTGTTTTTGCTAAACTAGCCGAGTCATTCCTTATGGACCGGTGGAGCAGCGGAGTGCTCGTCTCCCTGTCACGGAGAAGGTCGCGGGTTCAAATCCCGTCCGGTCCGCCATGAACCTCACGCTTAGTGAGGTTTTTTTGTTTTGTTAAAACTTAACGAAGGCCTTGGGCGGACTTTTGGCTTTTAGCTCATTCACATAGACCGAGGGGTCTTTCAGGTTAATCACGATATGCTGAGCAGTAATGGACTTGCCGTCGTTTTGAGTAACCTTGATGATCTGGAGCGTAGGCGGATTGCCGGCTAGCACGGGGCTGGCTAAAATGGCCGGCGAGACCTCTCCCGCCTTCAGCTTGAACATAACATCAATTACTTCCGGCGAGATATTGGGGTTGGTTTTGGTTATAGATAGCCCATAATCTCCCCCGTTAGCTTTGGTTGGATCATCCGATAAGCTCTTAGCAACTTCGCCGAAGTCTGCCCCGCTCTTTATTTGAGCCAGCGCGGTATTGGCCCGGTCGTTGGCGGCCTTATCTAGCTTGGCGGATACCTTTTCCGCCAGAATTTCCTGCTTAAGGCTGCGCTTAAAGTCGGCGATAGACCAGCCCCAATAATCGCGCAGGACATCGGCAAACACTTTATTGTTACTGCCCAGGCGATTCTGGTTACGGGCTTGGTCTACCCTGGTTTCTACCTCTTTACTGGAAACGCTGACTTTATTCTGCTTGGCTAGAACTTTTACGTAAGCATCGTCAATCACGCTTGAAAGGGCTTGCTGTTTAAAGCGCTCCAATTGATCTTTGTTGGCGGAGTTAAAATTCTGCTGCTGCTGTGTCTGGTAATAATGGACGAAGCGGCGAAGCTCAAATAAGTAATTTTCGTAGGCTACGAAGTTGTGGTCCGCCCGGGCTGCCGGGAAAGGCACTACCTGGGTTACGCGGTATATGAAGGTGTTGTATTGATGGAATTTATAGAGAGCTGCCGTGCAATAAATCAAAAAAGCGGCTATGGCAACCGCGGTAATGCTTAAAGTTACCGTTACTATACGATGCTTGGAATGCTGAAGCGGATAAATGTACTTTCTGGCGCCTTTTAAAACTTCTTCACGGTGTTCCGTAATTGTTTCATTGGTGATTCTCGGCACTCTGTCTACCGGCTGCGGCTCTTCTGGTGATTGCAGCGGGTTTAGGGCCATGGCCCTCTCTGCTACGGAGTCAGGAATGATTTCGCGTACTTTTTTTACGCGTTTTAGACTGAATTTTTTTAACCTTTTCCTTACCATTTTCTCCTAATCAATCTTCGTTAACCAGTGGGCGCTGAGTGGGGTGTACCCCAAGCTCGCGCAGAATATGAACCATCTTTTTCTGGACCTTGGCCGGATGATGGACGTCGCGAATTATCAGATCTCCCACATATGTTTGCACCATTATTGTACCAAAGCCCAGCAAAGTTTCCTGCAGTCCCGAAATTTGATAGTTAATCATCTGTATTTGCTCCAGCCCCAAATCGACGACATTTACCTGCAACAAGCTGCGGGTCTGCTGGATGAAACGCTGGTTGGTCATGATATAGATGCTGAAATACCAGCGCACCCATGAAGGCAGCAGCAGTAATATCCCGAGAATAAGCCCTACCAGTAGGCTCGCGAAGAAAAAGCCTATAGTTGGCGGGCTGCTGGAATTGGCGAAAGTAAGGATGAGTGTGTAAAGCGGGCCAACTAGCAGCCCAAACATAGCTATGATAAGACCCTTACGCATAACAACCGGGTGCTTTCTAAAAACCAGCAGCACTTCTTCGTCTTCAAATTGTTCTTTAAAATGTTTGCTTTTGGCGGGCTGCTCTTGCTCAGCCTCTGTTTTAGCGCTCATGCCTATATTGTAGCGAAAAAACAGTCGAAAGGTATTAAAATAGATAAGACCTATCAAGCCCCAGTAGCTCAGTGGATAGAGCGCCGCCGTCCTAAGGCGGGCGCCGGAGGTTCGAATCCTTCCTGGGGCACCATTTATTTATGGAGGTCATAAAATGCGTACAATATCTGAATCTGTTCATTATGTTAGTGAATCCGAGGCTATTTTAGCCGCGGTAGATAATGATGCTGCTAGCTCGTTGGTAGGAGTTGAGGGCTTCAAACTTAGAGAGGTTATGAAATCAAGACACGGCAAAGACCTAATTATAGTCGGACACTGTACCTCCGATTCGTCCGAAGCAGAGTTCCCCGTCCAAGCACTAGTGGTCTTTCCCAATTTTATTGAACGTTCAATTGCAAGAGTCAGGGGCAGAGAGCCTCGGGCGCATGTTAACCTTGAGGTTATTGATCCTTCTAACGAGCGTTAGTTCGTCAAATATTGGTGAGCTGTTTTGTAATCAAACAACTCTTGATCGCTGAACCAATGGATAATTTCTTCCTTGGCTTCTTTAACATCGCCGGAGGCATGAATAAGATTCGGCAAGCCGGAGTTTTTTTCGTTGGCGTGGCCGTAAGTCATATGCGCATAATCACCGCGGATTGTACCCGGAGCGGCGGATTTAGGCTCTGTCTCGCCCACCATTTTTCTAACGACGCTAACGGCATCAACCCCTTCAATAGCTATGGCAACCACCGGGCCGCTCATCATAAAATCGGCATTGCGCTTAAATACTTCTTCGCCGCGCCTGGAGGCAAGCTTGCTAATTGTTTCGTAATGATGATGGTAATGCGCCTCATCCGGCGCAACCATTTTCATGCCGACTACCTTTAAGCCGGCCTTTTCAAATCTGGTTAATATTTCGCCCATAATCCCCCGCTGGACGGCATCGGGCTTGAGTAGTACTAATGTTTTTTCCATATAAGAAACCATTATAACAGGTGTAAGACAGCCGACAAGCCCGAACACCAATCTTGCTCAAAATGCCAAATCGGCGGCTGCTTTTGGTAGAATAAACTAATGAGCTCATGCTATTTCTCCCACCAGGCCGCGACTTCGCTAGCCTCACTTAGCCAAGGGGGGGCATAGCATGAGCTCTATGCCCTACGACGAAGCGGTGAGTCAATTTTTAGAATATCTTGAATTGGAACAGAACCGTTCCTCTAAAACCATTCAGAATTATAGCCATTATCTTACGCGTTTGAGTGATTTTGCTGGCGACATAAAGGTTGAAGATATAGATGCCGATCTCATCCGTAAATGGCGATTGTGGCTAAACAGATTGGGGACCAATACCAGCGATGAGTTGTCTAAAACAACCCAAAATTATCATCTGATAGCCCTACGTAGTTTTTTTAAGTTCTGTGCTAAAAGGGATTGGCCTGCCCTAGCCGCCGACAAGATTGAGCTTGCTAGAACAACCCGGCCCCAAGTGACTTTTCTAAACACTGAGGAGGTCGAGCGGCTATCGTCTCAGCCTGATATCTCCACTCCGGCCGGCCTGCGTGACCGGGCAATTTTAGAACTGCTATTTTCCAGTGGGCTGCGTATCAGCGAGCTGGTTGGGTTAGACCGCGACCACATTAACCTGAAGCGGCGAGAGTTTATGGTGCGCGGAAAAGGCCAGAAAGACCGCCCTATCTTTATCAGCCAAGAGGCCGCCGATTGGATAGAACAGTATTTGCAGAAAAGACAGGATAACGTAAAACCGCTATTTATCAGGTACAGCGGAACTAAAAAGGTTGATCTATCCGGTAATTATCATCGGTTGACCGCCCGAAGCATCCAGCGTATGGTGGCCAGATACGCCCGGCTTGCTGGAATCACCAAGCACGTCAGCCCCCATACTCTTCGCCACTCTTTTGCCACTGATTTACTGATGAATGGCGCCGACCTGCGCTCTGTACAGGCCATGCTGGGACACAGTAATATCGCTACTACCCAGATTTATACTCACGTAACAGATCCTCACTTAAAAGCCGTTCACGAAAAATTCCACCGCTCTCGGGATAAATAACTCCAAATTGCTACTGCTTGAGTTGTTGTTTTATTTCAGCTAGAGTCTTCTTAACGATTTCTTCCAAGTCGCAAAAGGCGTAAGCCAGAACCTCGACAATTAGTCTACTGTCCTGAAAGGGTGATCCTTTTGTTCGTCATTAACAGACTGGCGCTTGTGATCTCGGCCCTTGGTCTTGCAGTTCTAGCTGCTTCGACAGCTGCCAAAGCAGCCGTAAATGGCCGCACAGCCACATGTCCCTCAGGCAAGCAGTCCATTCAAATCAAGTCCTTCGTCAATGTCGGCTACCGCACAGGCCGGGATGGGTACCTGGTATTCAAATTCCTGCTAGATCTGTCGATACCGGAGGGCGAAACGGTTATGCTCTCCAGCGGAAGTTCTTCTTCCTGGAGCGTGAGTAGCGCTACGGTTGAGCCGATCAAGTTCGAGATCCGGTCGTACTACAAGGTATTCCCTCGCCCTCCCGACGACGTAATGAAGGTGTCGCTTTTCACCAGCTGCTTCGAGAGCGGCACAATCTCGGCCCAACTGAAAGACTACGACAGTTCTGCGCCCAAGCAACCATCCTGCACGAAGTACATGGTGATTGACTCTCGAGGATCCGGAACTGCAGTTGGGACATTGAGCCCACCGGGCTTGGCGTTTGCAGCTGAGCTGAAGAGGTTGAAGGGCGAGAAAAACGTACAGGTTGTTCCTAACCTGTATGATGCCTCTGGCGGTTTCTGGAGTCTGGCCGGAGCCGTAGTCAAACTGCCTCTGGACTACTACAACTCTGTTGTGGTGGGTAAGGCATGGCTCCGTCAGAAAATTCTCAAAGAAGCTAATGCCTGTCGAGAGATGCGAATTTTCTTGACTGGCTATAGCCAGGGCGCTCAGGTTGCAGCAGATGTGTATCAGGAGGGGTTTTGGCCTTATGTTGCGGGGGTTGCGCTGTTTGGCGACCCTTACTTCAACCACCAGGATAAGCAAGCAGATCAGGGCAATTACCAAAAAGCCCTGGATGGCAGGCTTGGCATGAGACCCCTGTTTGACCGTCAAATGGCGAGCCACGTGTTGTCATACTGCCACAGGCACGACCCTGTATGCCAACAGCCTTTGAGTTACTTCGAGTTAGTGCGCTACAGATTTACCAAGCACAAAAACTACAGCGCACTGGGAGAGCCAGAACAAGCTGCTCGGTACTTGGCGAGTGGCTAGGACCAGAAAACCCGGGTGGGCGAAAAACTGCCCACCCGGGCGCGCAAGGAAGAATCGAAAGGCCCCAACCGGGGCCTTTTTGAATTCTCCTCTCTTTGATTTTTTATCGCTAAATGCCATACTGGAACATAAGAAGTATGGATGTGAACCATGTACAAAAATCTAATTTAGTAAAAATATCACTGGCTGTAGTTGCTCTTCTTGTGGTAATTTCAGCCGGATGGTATTTATCTCATTCCTCATCTAAAAAGAGTGCGCTGACTTCTAACACTCCCGTTGGATGGGCGACATACACGAATGATAATTATGGCTTCCAGTTTATTTACCCTACATTTTGGGGCAGTCCCCAACTTAATGTAGCCACCGGACAAACCGGAAAAAGCTACTCCGTAGTATTTACCCAGGCCGCTCAATTAAAGCAAAAAATATCTATACATCTTGAATCTGAAGACCTAACAACTAAAAATTGTGGCGGCCCTAGTGGAGAGTGTGTCGTTGCATACGGCCTTACGAAAAAAAATATAGAAAGTGTGCCCGCAGGAGACAAAGCTAGCTTATTCAAATACGACAGCAACTCCTACTCTCTTATCCTCAGCAAGCCTGGCCTAGCTTCGATTAATGTTTATCGCGAGATAAGCTTGCCAAAAATAAAGGTCAGCGCGGCAAGTATGATATACGAGATCAATACTACCTCTAGCTGTCCTAGGAATCAACTTTCTCAAGATAAAGGCTGTATAAATGAGAGCACATACCAAACAGTCAATAAAGTAGCAGAAAGTATAAAAACTTTATAGCAGTTGTTTATTATATAGCTATTTACTTTATGCAGTGTTTATTGTAAAATAATCAAAGATCTTCCTCGATCAATAGGTTTTATACCCGCTCTTCAACAATTTAGCTTACTTCAATGAAAGGTGGTGATCCCTGTGCTTGGGATCCGTAATACGAAGCGCTTCGCGGTGCTGTCGGCTCTCCTGTGCCTCGTTGTCGCCTCAGTGACGGCTTCAGCACAGGCGGGACACTTCAAGTCGTCCGACGTAACAACGGTGACGTCCGCGAATGGGCATCTGCTGTTCAACGGCGTGCCCCGCATTCCAATAATGGCTGCAGTAGGGGGATGTCCTGATGCGGCGAGCGTGGACAGCAATGTCTTCCTCGGTGTCGCCGTGTTGGAAGGCTCTGTGAATGCTTGCGGTGGACCAGCTGGTCCAAGCGCACGTCTTCATGAGATGCTTTCCGGAAAAGTCCTTTGGCGGCAGACACGCCCTAGTTCCGAAAGCAACTTCCCGGAACTGCTGAACTGGCAGGCGAGTGCGGACGTCTACTACAGTCCGTTTCTCGTTGGCTGTAGCGCCCACACGGCAGCGCCCATGTTTGATGCGATTCAAAAGCTGGTAGGCGCACAGCCAGTAGTATCTCAGATCATCCTCAGGGACGAACTGGGCCCCGGGCAAAAGAACTGCCTAACACCTTCTGGGCTGGGTGTCCTGTTCTGGACTTCCATAGTAGGAGGAGCAGCAGGAATCGAATACTCCACTGATCTCCCCTGGAACGACACAAAGGGGTTCAGCGTGAACGCCGCCCTACTGCCCCAGGCAAAGAAACAAGCAGGCCAGCTGACAACACTGCAGCCCGCTATATTGGCAGGACGTCGTCTGCCAGTAACAACTGCAAGCAGTTTGGTGAAGGCAACGGCATGGCTGTACAAGGGAGCAGCCTATCTTGTCGCCGTCAATACCTCCGACCAGCCAACGGCCGTGAATCTCAGTTTCAGAGGGATGAAGATCTCTTCGGCAAAGCTGATGTGGGAAAAGCAAAAGGTGAAGGTCGTTCGGGGCATAATTCCCGCCCACTTCACATCACTTGCAACCCATATCTACAAGCTGGTTGTGATCAAGAAGAAGTGACGAAGAAGTGATCCCGGCGGGTGGTATCCACCCGCCGGGATGAGCGTTTCCGCTCTCGGCCAAGGAAGATCGAAAGACCCCATTATTGGGGTCTTTTATTTTTTAATATATAGTCCTAGTTGCAGACATCCCGCCTTTACCCACACATGTAATTGTTAGTTCAGGGCTACTATTGTTCCATCCAATATGACCAGTGCCATCCGATGCCCCGCTAGATTTCAAAAAGGTCCCATTAGAAGTTAGGGTACAGGTAATATCTGAGTAACTCGAACCGGTTTGTGAAGAGCTCCAGTTAGATGAACAAACCGTCATCTCATGCCATTCATCGTAACAAGTACCAGGATTATATACCTTCGGATCTCCACTCCCCCCACAATCCCAGCGACTGTCCCACCAGTTCCCGGGACTATGACATTGCGGGAACTGATACCATGGCCCATCCGCTCTAAAATCAATTATATTCACAGGAGGATAACTAATAGTGCGGCAGCTTTGATTGTCGACTGTTGTGCCCCAATTAGAATCGAAAGCCCTGACGCTAAAGCAGAACGTCTGCCCCCCTCTATACCCTATATTTATCCAGCCGCTGGACGAAGGTATTCCACTGCCATAACCCGGTACTGTGAATGAAGGGTCTGAGTTACTGTAGCCAACATAGCTACTGAAGGGTCCGTTGGGATCTTGGTCTGGGCAGGCGGCATCCCATCGAACAGATGCGGTACCATCGCCATTATCATTAACATCTGGAGTGGAGTGACAAGATGGAGGGGGGTTGCCGAAATCACAGCCGCTCGTACACATGGTTTTAGTATCTGTCGCGGAACGGCCGATGGGGTCATAGCAAGTAACCGTGAACGTCCTTGTAGATTTATCATAAAGGCCGGCGTTATATGACTGCGAGTTGCTTGTACTATGATCATTCGGATTTTGCCAGCTGCCGCCGCTTAAATTGCAAGATGTAGAATTCGCGGAGGACCAACTTATAGTTCCGGAGCTTCCGGCTTGGATGGGTCCGGAATAAGATAGGCCAACACTGGGCGGAGGCCAGGCTGTAACAGTTCTGGTTGGGCTGGTAAGCGTGGTAGACGCGGCATTGTCGCCATTTTGAACACCACCAACTCTAGTACATTGCAGCGACCAGGTTGTAACGGTATTAATATTGTTAAAGGTGCGGCTGCCGGTGCCGGCAGTCCCGGAGAAGTTCATCGATGGTTTTTGGCTGCCAGACCAGCCGCTGCCGGTGCCAATACAGTCTGTGGAGTTATCACTCTGCCAATTTAGAACAGCTGAGCCGCCAGCATTAATGTAGGACACTCCTCTGTTGGCACTGGTGGGAGTATCCTTTTCGCTATCTATGACTTTGCCGGCATCCGGGCCGTTAGACCCAGTGATATTCATGGTCAGTGTTTGCGGCCCATATGCCACGCTGCTTCCACCATCTGTATCGTGACAAACAGCGGACGGCTCATCAAAACTTACATAGTTAAAGACGCTCTGCGTCTGAATAACTCTTTTACAAAGAGCGTTAGCCGTCCTGACGCTTGCTTCCGGGATAGAATCACTGTTAGAACTGATGTTGCTGTCTTCCCCCGCCGGGTTATTTGAGACACTGCTAATATCAACGCGGGCCTGCAGCCGCTTGGTAGCCGTACCGGCTGTAGCTGTAGCGTCTACCATAGCCTGCACATTTTTAAATTTAACTACTTGATCCCACATATCGTTGGCTTTGATTTTGATGTCCGCCTGGTTATAAATTGGGGTAATCCGCAGATAATAAAAGTCTACCTGATCACTGTCAGGCTTCATGCCCAAAGTCAGTTTGTCGAAAATAATATTGCAGGTATAGTCCGCACTGCCACTGAAATCGGATACACCGCTAGTGCTGCCAACGGTAGCAGTTTCGCCGGCATTTTTATCGACGCATCTAACCGGCACTATGCCGCCGTCTGCAATCGTGTCGTAGGCAAGTTTAGTCACATTGCCAACGGTGTGCTGGGGATAAAGAAAGACTGTTTTAGAGCGTTCCTGCACTTTATCCAAAAGCCCACTAAGGGGTACCGGGTAAAGGGTTACCCGCAGTACCGGCACATAATTTTTAGAGGGGTCATTCCAGGTTGTTTCGTCGTATAAAGTACTGGCACTTGCTGGGAATCCAGTGATTTGGCTATTGGAGGGCTGCCAGGACAGCATCATTTTATTCAAAGATCCCTGGAAGGCAGAGGTAGTCATCTTTACCACTCGCGACTTATTATTAGCCACTTGCTGATATATCAAATCAGTGGGTGTTTGATCCAGCAATAGGCAAGTGTAGCGGCTGCTCTTATCGCCTGTCAGGCTGGAGGCATAGTAAAAGGGCCCCTTGCTGGTAGAGTCGCCTATAAGGCTGCCGGATCCGTTGCACTTGTCGGAATAGGCCTGCGAGTTGCCGGCGAGTTTAATATACGATGCTACATCATTGATTGCCGACTGAGCAGCATAAGTGGCGGCGGCACTAAATTGGCGGTTGGAAGAATTGGCTACGCTACGGCTCATTATCCGGGCAAAGCCCAGACTTATCATAGTGATGATAACCACCAGCACGGTTACTATGACGATCGAGGCCATCCCCTCTTGGCTTCTTCTCATAGTAATGATTTTACTACGGTTATGCTTATATCTCATCTTAATAGCTTAGGCCTCTATAAACTGCTGTGTCGATGCGGCTGATTGAACAAAATTGCTGAGCCCGAGGGTCGCTTACACAGGAAACACCGCTGTAGTCCGGGGGTGTCGTAGAATATGTTAGAACGCTATCATCGCCGTAGGCTATCACCAGCGAGATGTTATATAAGTTCGAAGAGGAAGCCGATGAGGTTACATCAAATTTCTCCACCCGCATCTTATGCCCCAACAGCTCCACGGGATTATTGAGTTTAACCGTACCGGCGGCGCAGGTTCCGGCTGACGGGTCGTCATTACACGGAACGGCGCACGCAGAACTGCCAGGCAACGTATCCTTCAGGATGCCGAAGGTGCCACCCGAGGCCGGGGACGCATGGTTTACATCATCAATATTTACCATATGGTTGACGTTGTATGTGTAGCGGCTGTTGCCAATGCAGTAGTAGTTATAGCCGTTGCCTGATTGAGCTGGCGACACATTACCAGCGGCCTGGAAGTTACCATTAATATCTTGAAGTACCTGGCTGGCGGCTTCCTGGGTTTGAGTTATGGATACTCCCTTATAAAACAGGCGTCCAATAGTAAAAAAACTGGTCAAAGCCACAAGCAAAACTACAGAAAAAATAGTAGAAGCAATACTTACTTCTACTAATGTAAATCCCCCCTGGGCTACCCTCTTCATATTACTATAATCATAAGCTATTTAGAGCCAAATGACCACTGATATTAAGCTTTCTACTGGTCGATTTTCAGGCTTTCAAAAACTTGATTCCATACGGTTATGTTCTTGCTCCAATTATAATCTTTAGCCAAAACCAAAAACTGGTAAAAGCCGGCCTTACCAAGAGCATAAACAACCCGGCCTTGAAATTTCGTATTTTGCTTAGGATTGGCCCCCTCTACACTCATCTGCCAGGCATTATCTTTGATGGTTCCGCTAGTGAACTGCTCTACCTTGCCGTAAGATACGCTGTTACCGGCTATTACGTGGTCGCTAACGAATTGCTTCATTGCAACTTCTTTGTAGGAACTCGTCGGGTCTGCCAGGGTTTTGCTGGCGATATCATGATCGCTGGGTATCAAAGGAGTGCTAGCCGCCGCTATAAAGACAGCGTAAGCGCCCTTCAGGCTGTGGATGACGTCTGTTTCACCAGGAGTGTCTGTAGAGACCTTAACTGCTTCTATGGGTTTGCTGAAGCTGATCCCGCTGCCTGGGGGAGTACTTGCGGCAGTATAAGTATCCAGTTTGGAATAGGTATATTTTTGAGGCTTTTTAACACCTTGCATGTGCCAGTAGTACGCACCGCCAGCAATTACCAGCAGTATTAATACTATGACTGCTGCATATAGCTTTTTAAATCCCGAGCGGTTTGGCTGAGCTACAGGTTTTACAGCTGTGTTCTGATCCGTCATCCGATTCTCCTAAGCTCGAGGTTGAGGATGTAGCTAAAGCAGTTATGGCCCGGGCTAGGGCGGCAGGTTGGTGGAGGCGGGGGTGGTGGCGGAGGCGTTACATTTATATTTTGAGTCTGTTGAGCCTGAGTGGTGTACCCCTGGCAAGTTAGCGTATAGCTGTATGAACCGGTTGATAGGCCTCCTGTACCAGCGCTGCCGGATATAGGTTGGCTACCGCTCCAGTTACCGGAGGCCGTGCAGGCATTGGATGGAATATTGGTGGCGCTCCAGGTCAGAGTGGTGCTGCCGCCACTCTGGAAGCTATTGCTGCCGGCTGAAAACGACAAACTGGGCGTAGGAGCTGCCGCGACCGTTATTGGGGCGCTTTTGGTGAACGGATTGCCGTCAAACCCCGTACACGTAAGAGTAAATATGCTGGGGTTAGCGGTCAGCGGGCCGCTAACCTGCGTGCCCTGCTCTGTCTTATTGCCGCTCCAATTGCCAGAGGCACTGCAGGAACCTAAGTTAACATTCACCGCCTGCCAAGTTACGGTAGCTGTTCCCTGATAGGCGACCGAAGCTGCCGGCGGCGTAGGTGCGGCGCTGATAGTTATACCGGCCTGAGGCGGAGAGGTAGAGTTTGATCTTTGGGCAGCGGCTCCGCATGGGTTTCCGGCATCACATGGTACATAGCTATTGCTGGCCTTATAGATAATATTTACTTGTTGGGGTCGATTGTCGGCCGAAGTCCACTTAACCGCCACCGTGAAGGTTTTTGCGGACGGATCGTAAGTGGTGGATTCTTTATACTCACCTGAGTTTCCACCGCCGGGTGGCGTACAGCCAGTCTGACCGTTCGCGATTGGCTGGCGGGCCCCTGGACTGGCCGGATCGATACAAAACGGAGTATTGTTTACTGCAAACTGGCTTATGGTAGCGCTGTTGTCGGCATTCTTCAGCAGTTCTACCTGCTGCTGAGCATAGCTTAGCGCCTGGTCGCGGAACTGGGTATTCAGACCGGCCCTAAAGCTGAGGGATGAGGTAGCGTAAGCCGCTCCGGCCACAATAGCCAGCACCGTCATGCTTAAAAGTACCTCAATGATGGTGTCGCCTGTTTGATTTTTTTGGAAGAAATTTTTCATTACGGGGAGCTGTTTAATATATTACTTATAATCATAAGCTACTTGGGTAAATATGGCCACAGTCTGGGGCATACTCACCCCTACAAGACATTACGGGCATCCATCCGTGATGAGACTGGTACTTATTCCCGTAGACGCAGCTTTGACGCTCAGTTGGGCGTTTTTTACGCCATTTGTAATGCATAGCTTCCAGGTGGTGGTATTTAAAGGAATCGGCGAGCAGCTTTGCCCCTCAATGCAGCTCTTCAGCGTATCGGCACTGACATCTGAGGCGCTGAAAGTTTTTGGAGCCGCCGAAACGGCAATCTGATTACCGGAAGTATTATTGCTGCTAAGGCTGGAGTAAATGGTCAAGAAATCACTTTCAGTAGCGCCTACTGTTGCCGAGACTATCTTTAGCCCGTTTAACAGCGAGTAGGTATCAGCCAGCAAATAGCTGCCGTCCACGGAGCTTAGAGCGGGCTCGGCTTTGGCGGTAGCCGGAGTGGATGGAAATTGGATATTTCCGTTGACATCCGTATATGTCCTAAGCCCGAACACCGGGTATGAATATAGCAAAGTGCCATTTTGAAATACTTGGAAGGCCTGCCCCAGATAAATACAGTTTTCGCTGGTTGTTTCGCCGCCGCCTGATGCCTGTGTCAGCACCGGCCGGCCGGTTGCGACACTCACGGCGCAGGTGTACTGCTGGTAGCCGGGCAGCACTTTAGAGCTCACCTGGGTGGCATAATTTTGAACCTTAGATTGTAAATCATAGACGCCCTGAGTAAACTCGGTACTCGATTTACGGCCGTTAAATACGGTCAGCGCGCTGGTAAGCATAATGGCGCTTATGGAAAGAGCTATCATCAACTCTATAACAGTAAATCCGCGGCGCCCTTTCATATTCATGAGTATAGCATAAGCGCTAAGAGGTTAATCGCAGATTCTTAAGATAGAAACGAGTTCTTGTACCAATCAATAATTGACTGTCCAAAGAGCAGACATATGAAAGCCGCTAATATCAAAACTGGGCCGTAGGGTAGCTTGGCACTTAGTTTTTTCTTTCCGGTCAGAAGCAGCGGCAGCACCGCAAGGCTACCCATTAAAGAAGCTAGGAAAATCATTAGGATAGAGAGGGCCGGACTGTGAAGGATTGTTCCGGTTATCAAACCCAGCCTGACATCGCCGTAGCCTATCCACCTTCCCTGCGAAATTACGAATAAGGACCAAAACAGGCCGCTGGCTGCCAAAATACTGAGCCCCCAGCCAATCAGGAAGGCAGGTTTATCGGGCGCGAAGCCCACTAAGTATATAAATTGGCCAATCGCCGCTAAGGCAAACGTAGGATAGATAATTTTATTTGGCAGCAGCATCCAGCGGGCGTCATATATAAAGAGTGCCAGCAGACCAATAGAACACACCAGCCAGGTGACCAGCAGCACGCTTTGCCCATTGCCCAGGCCGACTGGCCAGAATGCATAAGACGCCATAAATACCAGCGCCGCCGCCAGCTCTACAACCGGATATTGAATAGATATGCGCCTGGCGCAGTAGCGGCACTTTCCTCTTAGAGATACCCAGCTAAGTACCGGCACCAGGTCCTTGGCCGCAAGCTGATGGCCACAGTGCGTACATACACTTCTTTCTTTGACCCAGTCTTTCTTTTTATGGATACGCCACGTAAGCGCGTTAACAAAACTGCCAAAGCACAATCCAAGTCCCGCCAGTATTATCAGCTTTATAATCATTGCTCTTATGCTAGCATAATGGCCGTGACTAAAAAGAGGGGCCTCTTCTGCCCCTCTTTTTTTCACTGTTCTTTAACTAGGACGTTCTACACCTGCGTACACTGCGGAACGTTGCCGTTTGAACTCTCCACGGCGAAGAATATAACTATGCTTCTCGGAGTAGCATTAGTCGCTGTTGGAACGTTGGCCGAACACACCGCACCCTTATATATGACCATGGTGTCCGCTGCCGGAGTTGCCGTGCCCTGCGCGGCAAAGGCGGCCAAAGCGCCAGACGGCGATGCCATGATGGAGAACTTCTCGTTAGCAAGATCCAGGTTACCGGCACCACTAGCGAATGAGGCGGGCACAGAGCCTGT
>JAQGHE010000036.1 GCA_028288985.1 Candidatus Saccharimonadota bacterium | reverse complement strand
TCGGCTTCGTTTGAAGTGCCGTAAAATTCGCTCATGCCCATACATCCCAGCCCAATCTCAGATACTTCTAAATCTCGTAGTTTGCGTGTTTTCATGGCAGCCCCCTATTACGTAAATCCACTATAACAATTAATGCTTATAGGAGGCTGTGAGTTTTAATACTTCGGACATTTAAACGGCGAGCCGCCGTCCTTCCGGCGGCATGGTGCACTCTCCGTATTAGCCAAGACAGGCTGACAATGCCCAAAACTACGTATCCAAGGATGAAGGTTACGCTGTCCCACAGCGCATGCAGCAGTACAACTCCAGCGAATGTGAAAAAGAATTGCCGCAGCCTGCCGCCCTCGGGGCTATATTTGGCCCGCCAAAGTGCACCGCCAAGCAAACCCGACCAGGCAATATGAGCAGCCGGAGCCATCATTGCCCTAAACAGCAGCGTCTGGAAGGTAGCGGTTATGTTACCTTGGCTGATTAAAAGGGCTACCAGACCATAGCCCATGCTCTCCAGCACGGCGAAGCCGGCACCAGCGGCAGCGCCCAGTATTATGCCGTCCGACTCGTTCTTATACGGCCGGGTAAGTATAAAGTAAGCCGGCACCAGCAGTTTGGCAGTTTCTTCAATCAAGCCTATAGCCAGGGTCGGTATCGAGCCCAGACTCAACAGCGTGTGATATTCCAGAAAACCGGCAATGACGGTGCCCAAAACGCCGCCCCAGACGGCGCATAATCCCAAGGTCGTCAGCCGGACATCAGGCTGCCTGGCGCGAGTATATAAGAAAGCACAAAAAGCCAGTGGAACGGTAACCGTCCCGACAACCAGCAGCGAGGGAACGTAATCTATATTTCCGGTAGCCACCAATACCCTCTCCAGCAAGATAAATGATATTACCCCGCCGGCTAGAATCTTCAGCCAGCTGGTTCTGCTCATAATCTTTGCGGCTGTGGCGGTTGGTTGTGAAGATCTAAGGCTACCGCCAAAGACATCGCTCCTATGATTAAACCGTAAAGACCCAGTATCCAGACAAAGGCCAACCCGCCGGCTACCGGCTGCAGCAGAATTACGATTCCGGCGGCGATGGCCGCCAGACCGGCTATGACGTTCAAAACTCGGTATACTGACCGCATCCTTTCTGAGAATGCTATAACCAGTTCTATCAGGCCTCTAGCTATCAGGCCTATCCCCACAACCAGGATGAAGGTAGCAAATGATACGTTGGGATGTCTGACTAGGTATATGCCGATGCCGATAAAACCGGTTAGCAACGACATCCACCATCCCGCACGCCTGCCTATGCCGGTAAAACCTCTGATAATTTCCACTATAGCCACCGTTAATATAAATGCGCTAAAAAGATAAACTAGCGTTACTAAGGTCAGAGCCGGCCAGACAGTAGCCGTTATACCGAAAAAAATTGCTAAAATCCCCTGAAGTGCTCCCAGCCACCAAAACCTTTCCGCTACCGTATCAACAATGTCTGAAGTTTTATCGGCCATGGTCAAGCCTCCCTCTCTCAGGCGCCGGCGGACATCCGCGAACTGGGCGCTGGCTGCCCGGTCAAACCGTTTTATAAGTTTGCCAGCAGGCCATTTCGCCGACCTTCGAGCGACCGCCGGCTTAGGTCCTAGTATTAAACAAATTGAGGATTATTCAGTAAGAAAGGTTACACGCCGTTTAATAACCGAATGAAACTAGTCTTTTTTGGTGCCGATATTCATCATCCAGTCAACGCCGTACTTGTCTGTTAAGTTGCCGAAGATGTCACCCCAAAATTCTTTTTTCAAGGGCGTTTTTACTTCGCCGCCCTCGGCAAGATCGTCAAACATTTTGCGCATCTTTGGCTCGTCATAGCCACCCAGCGATAGTTCAACTTTGGCCGTTTTCGGGCTGGCATTTTGGGAATCGCTAGCCATCAGGTTAATATCGCCACCCTTCAAGCTAGCGTGCATAATTTGCCCCTTCATGGCTTCTTTGCCCGGGAAATCCGTAGGCGTCTCGTCTACGGTCTGCATTTCCAGCTCGCCGCCAAAAACTCCTTTATAAAATTCCATAGCTTCCCTGCATTGTCCTCTAAAGAATATATACGGCTCCAGCGTTATTTTGTCGTCCATGGTTTCCTCCTTGTTATATAGTCGTTATCAATTTTCGCACAAAGTCGAGATGATGTCTGTAACAATCCTTTGTCCGTTCAGCTTAAACTCTCTTTAGCGAAGTCATTTGGCGAGATAACGTCCAGGCCTGTTTGGCTTTTGGTGCCTAGTAAATGAACGTCATTTGTAACGAGAGTTGCTCCCGTATCTTTGGCCAGCGCGGCAAACTTGCGGTCGTCCGGGTCTTCAATTGCGACAAAATGATCCGGGCTGGTTTTTGTATTGTGTTTGTTTGCTTCTTGAAATAGTGAAGAAAAGTCGCCCCAACTTGTGTGAGGAATTTGGGTAAGCATTTTTTTAATTTCGGATTTTATAGATTCATCCCACACCAAACTTAGTGAGCCGTCCCGGATAGCCTGGATAATCTTAGCCGATGAACTACGAGGATTAAATGCGGCGGCTATAAACACATTTGTGTCCAATATAACCGGTTTCACTGAGCTTTCTGCAGCCTGTACAGATATACGTGGTCGAGGACCTCTGCCGGCTGCCACGTTGGAAATTCAAACCGGTTCGAGACTACCCTGCAGGTGCTTTTAGCTTCGTTTTTTATTTTGCTTTCCAATCTCTCCATGATGCTGGTTACTCCATACAGAACTATCAGATCATAGTTGCTGAGATCTTGTTCCCAAAGATTTCCGTGGATAGTTTTGGCCAGATCCTGAAGCTGACTGATCTTAATTCTGGCATTAATCAAACTCCAACGCTCTTCGTCGATTTCTACTCCTGTAACATAGACCCCTCTTTGGGCTAGGGCAATAACCAGCTTCCCGTCGCCGGCGCCAAGATCCACGGCTGTCTCTCCTTTTTGGGGACGGGCCAATTTCATCATAGTCTTTACGCTATCGTCCGAGCTTGGGATGAAGGGTATATCGTAAGTCTGCATATTTTTTAAGTACTCCTCTGCTTAAAGCCGGCGGCGCTGATAGACCATATGGCCAATTGTGCCGACAACTGTCGCCGCTCCGCTGATAACGAACACTCCGTCGCCGGAGCCTGTGTTGGGCAAAGTAGTGGGAGTGGTGGAAGCAGCGGGAGCAGCCGCTTGCTGAGCTGTGGGGGTGGTTGGTACAACTGCTGCTGTAGTTTCATTCTGACTTTGGGCTTGCGGGACTGGCGCGGTTTGGCTTTGAGCTTGCGTTTGTGTTTGAGAAGGGGTGGGCGAAGTTATAGGAGTTGACGGAGTTGGAGTCGTTGGGGTTGTTGGGGTCGAAGTGGTGGGTGTCGTTGGGGTTGTTGAGGTCGTTGGAGCAGATTGCTGCTGTTGCTGCTGTTGTTGGGTCTGGGTATTGTTATTGATTACTGTCACAGGCTGAGGCTGAATTACTGCAGGCGGTGTGGTTGTAGTGGGAGTAGGAGTAGGAGTAGGAGTGGGTGCCGGTGTAGGTACAATCCTTGCGGGCCGTGGTGTTTGGGGAACCGGAGTGGCAATAACCGGATTACCACAGCTGGCTATAATAGCCGAAGAAAACCGGCCATTATTCATAAAGACAAAAGCCGGCAACGGGCTGGAAACAAATGACACGCTGGGCGGCCTTCTAAAAAAAGTTACCCCTCCGCTGGTTACTGCCGTACTGCCGCTCATATTCTGCCGACCCGCCGTAACCGCATTAGTCGCCACAACCTGGCCGTCTACTATAACTGTATTGCTACTGGTAACACTTCCTTCAACGGCTGTTTGTCTGGCGCCAGCTATCTCCTGAGGACTTATGCCAAAAGAATTAAAGATTTCAGTTACACCCGGTTGCTGAGAGCGGTTTTCCAGCTCTGTAAAATTTAAGGCTCCGCAGCGAATTACCGCATTAGAGTCACAATCGCGCGGGGAATTAATAGTAAGGGACTTCGCGCTGGACTCTAGCAAACCCACGAGCGATATAGGCGCAACTAATAATAATACTGCGGCAACCGCAAAAAATTTCCTCGGATCATATAACAAGAATTCAAAGTTTCTGGACACTATAACCTCCTACGGAGGCTTGTAGTACTTACAAAATATCCGTTTTTGGAGGATCTCGCAGTGAACTTATTAACTAGTTTTTAATAATGAGATAGCCCGGGGCCGGATCGCGCTTTCAAACGCGGCCTCAGCCCCGGGCTTCTCGGTACAACTAACACCTGGCGAAAGCACCTTCGGCCCCACTAAGGAACCGGGAGACCCCGCCGCGGCTGCGGCACCGCGGTGCACCCCAAGAGGTGCAAACAGAGCGACCCGGGAGAGAGCCTGCTCTGTCGGGGTCTCCACGCTTGTTTAAGCGTACTCGCCAACCAGCTTGAGGATCACGTTGATCCGTCGCAGCGCAGAGTGCGGCGGATCGCACGCCCCAAGTACCAAGTACTCCGGCTTCACGCCGCGAGTCCAGAGCTTTGGGTGAGGATCGTACCGGGCTGGATGCTTGAATGCCGCATCGTCGTTGCCGGGCAAGACAAAGTTGGCGATGGCGCGGTAGACAAAGGTGCCATACGAAGTCTTGATCCTAGCCAAGACTCCGTTGCCGATCTGGGCAGCTAGGCAGAACGGGTGCGTCCGCGTAGTGCGGTGTCCTGCTATGCCAACAGTGCCGCCCTGGCCGGGCCAGCTGTTGGGCCAGCCCATTTGGGTTTGCGAATAGAGGGCCGGGCCATACATCAATGATTTGCTGGCTTCCGTACTCATATCCGGCCAGCTACCGCGGAAGATCGGGGTCCGCAGCCCGATACTGTCGATGGTCAGTGTTCCAAACATCGCCGGCTTAGGCCCTTCGGGATACGGCGGTGCGGCGTACGGACAATCCCGGACAGCCGCAGCTGCCCGGGATGCCGTAGCTTGACTTGCCGTTACCGCTAATGCCCCGCTTAGCAGGAAAATCGCTGCGAAGCGGACCATCCGGTTAGGCGGTGTAGGCCGTAGTCACAGGCGGATGCTTCGGGCGGTGATAGGACGGCTTTCTGGGAACATGCGGCTTCTTCGTATGTCCCTTGGGCGGTACCGGACTGGCCGGTGCTGTCACCGTCTTTGTCACGGTAGTGGTCTGGCCGGGTGCGGTTGTGGTAACCGCCGGCGACTTCGTGGTCGTTGTGACGCTAGCTGGCGGCGGTGCGGGCGTAGTGGCCGTCACCGTCACCGTAGTGGTATGTCCGCAGTCCTTCTTGCACGAAGGCTTCTCGCCCCCACTGCAGGATTTGTGGTCCGACGAGCACGACGGAGTCGTGGACGTGTGGCCGCCGCATGATTCGTCCTTGCAGCCGGGATGTTCACCTCCGCCGCAGGACTTGTCCTTGCAGCCGGATTGATCACCACAGGACTTGTGGTCTGAGCATGACGGAGTCGTACCGGTGTGTCCGCAGTCCTTCTTGCACGACGACTTGTCGCTTTCGCCGCAGGACTTGTCCTTGCAGCCGGATTGGTCGGACTGCTTCGACTGCTTTCCGTGATCCTTGCCGCCGTTGTCCGACGATTGTTGCGAATTGCCTTGATCGCCGTTTCCACCGCCGGCTAGCGCGTAGCTAGCTGGCAGACAGACAGCGGCCAGAACGAGAATCACAGCAAAGACCCTTCTCACTCTAGATCCCCCCTTAGTTGTTGTACCGAGAACATGTGTTCGCAGACTAGCAAACACACGTTATAGAATTTAAAATTAACAGCATAAAACTGCTGTAACTATCCTTACAAATAAGAGATACACCAGTGTAAACTCGGGGAAACTATAGTGCCGTAAACCGATTTAGCAGTAAGATTAACATAACCAACCAAAGAGCATCTCGGATACGATTACATCCCCTCTAGACTCTCAGGAATATAATAGAGGCGGGTGCTAAAAAATGGCGAGGAAAAAACGTTCATCCGATGATTATCTTAGATCAAGCGTTGATGTTTTTGAGGCTGTTAAACTTGCTCTAATGAGGCGCGGCTTAGTCCGGCAAAGGTCTAGGCGTAAAACCAACCCGACCCCGGAAAAAGCCTCTACAGAATTGGAGGAAGTAACCAGAAAATCGCACGACATACTATTTACCACTAATACTATTTTTCCCTTTACGCTCTTCCCGGACACCGTTACTCTAGACAGAGAAAAGCTGACTATAGCTAAACGTATATTCTTTAGGGTCGCTCGACTTACCAGTACCCCTATACGTGACATCTTGAGCGTTGAGGCCCATGTGGGGCCTTTTTTTGGCTCTCTGCATATGTCGTCCAGATATTTCATCACCAACCCATACTCCGTCAATTTTCTACTGCGAAAGGATGCCTTGGAACTGCAAAGGCTGCTGCAGGGTTACATCATAGTGCACGAACAGCAAATTAATTGCGGGGGGATTAAGAAGCCTGAGTTAATAGCTCTGCTGAACGATCTTGGAAAAGGTGATACGGGCTAGACTCACTTTATTCCTGGTGGCTGCCATGGGTTAGCAGAGCATTCCCGTCCTTAACTCCTTCATATGATTCGATCGCTTTGCTTACTCTGATAAACGAAGAGCCGACAACCGCCGCGATAATCGCAAAGAGGGCCCCTACAAGAAACGCGGCGTGGTAACCGCTGGCAAGAGCCGCCAGCCGGCCGCTGCCCGAGTCAAGCAGACTGGTGGTGCGTGAAGCCGCCAAGCTGGCAAGAATAGCCAAGCCAAGTGCTCCGCCCATCATAAACGAAGTGTTGACTATCCCGGACGCAAGGCCGGACTCGTGAGGCTTGACGCCGCTCATAGCAGCCAGCAGAACCGGATTAAATGCCATGCCCGCTCCAAAGCCAAGCAAAATCATACTGGGCAGTACATCTGTTATGAAATTGCCGCCAACGGGGGCACGCGCAAAGAGTATAAGGCCGGCCGCGGCTACCAGCAACCCGGCCGCCAGAGGCTTTCTGATACCAAAGCGCATGACCAGTCTGGCGGAAAGCCCGACAGAGAAAACGGCCATGATCAAGTTAGCCGGCAGGAATGACAAGCCTACTTTAAGCGGGCTATAGCCTAGCACCAATTGAAGGTAGAGGGCCGAGAGGAAAAACCAGGCGAACATGGCGGCTGCCCACAGCACGCCTACAGTATTCGCGACAGCTACATTGCGCTGTTTAAATAAACTGAGCGGTATAAGCGGCGAACGGGCGCGGGACTCTACTCCCAGGAAGACCGCCAGCAATAATAAAGAAGTTCCCAGCAAGCCCAAAGTCTGACCCGATAACCAGCCGGCTGCGTTTCCGTTCACAACAGCATATACGGCAAACAGCAGGGCGGCGGTTATGGTAACGGCGCCGGCAACATCAAGATGCTTAGCGGCAGCGATTGATCTGGATTCTGGCAGCAGCCTAAGAGACAAAAAATAGACGAGAATCCCGATTGGCACATTAACAAGGAATATCCAGTGCCAGTTAAGAGTACCTGTCAGAAGCCCGCCAAGCAGTACGCCCAGGCTACCGCCGCCAGCCGCTACAAAACCGAATACTCCCATCGCTCTGGCTCGCTCGGCCGGCTCGGTAAACAGATCCATCATTAAAGAAAGCCCTACCGCAGAAACTACGGCGCCGCCAAGCCCCTGCAGGGCTCTGGCGACTATCAGAACGTGCTGTGAAGGAGCCAGCCCGCAGCCAAGCGAGGCCAGCGTAAAGACCGTAAGTCCGATAAGAAATAATTTGCGATGACCATATAGATCACCCAGCCGTCCGCCCAGTAGGAGAAAGCCGCCGAAGGTCAGCAAGTAGGCGTTGACTACCCAAGCTAGCGAGGCCTGCGAAAAATGCAGATCTGTCCTGATTGAGGGCAGCGCCACATTCACTATGGTGCTATCAAGGACTATCATCAAACTGCCGCCGCAAAGAACGAACAGTGCCAGCCAGCGCGCTCGCGTATCTAAATTCATACCTGCTTTTTACCCATGTGGAAATCTGCCGGTGTTTTGCCGGTCTTTGCTTCGATGTTATCGATGTAGGTCTTGAATGTCATAGCATTAGTTTAAATTTTTGTTAGCATCCCGTCTAGGAGTCGCTGGCCTGCTCCAGAGTTTTTATGTCGATTTTCTTCATCTTAAGCATAGCCTCCATGGCTTTTGGCGAGCTTATCAACTGGTCCATATTTTTAGGCACTACCTGCCACGACAAACCGTACTTATCTTTTAGCCAACCGCACTGGACTTCTTCGCCCCCATCAGCGGTCAACTTTTCCCAAAAGTAATCTACCTCTTCCTGATTCTCGCAATCGACTACGAATGAGGTAGCCTCAGTAAACTTAAAATCTGGTCCGCCGTTTAGCGCGGCAAATTTTTGCCCGTCCAGCTCAAAGCCCACAACCATCACGCTGCCCTCAGGCTTGCCAGATACTTTTGCCCCGGCTTCATCGTAACGGGTTACATTGTTGATCTTAGAATTCTTAAAAATCGACACGTAAAAATTAGCAGCCTCTTCGGCTTCGTCATCGAACCATAAGAATGGGCTAATCTTTTGCATATGCTCTCTCCTTAAATTTAGATTTTTTCCAACAGTTCGTCTAAGCGTTCGTTGCCCTCAACCACACCGCGCTCCATGCCGCTAGCCATCATCCCATCACGGTCTTCGTTTGACTCGAATAGGGCGATAGTCTTAAGTTTGGTCTTGCCGCCAAGGTCTTCAAAAAACGCGCTGTTCATCGACACATGGCCGGGGACACCATTGAACTCGAAAGTACTAACCAGGTGCTCCGGCGCCTTAATCTCATGGTTAAAGCCGTGGAAAGAATAACTGTTACCGTCGGCGTCTGTGTGGGTATAGCCCCACCGGCCGCCGGGCTTAAAATCCCAGCTATCTATCTTGCCTTTAAGATTCCTGGGGCCTTGCCACTGGATAACCAATTCCGGGTCAGCGTAAGCCTGCCAGACCTTTTCGCGAGGCGCATCAAACACACGCTCGATAATTATTTCGTGGCCGCCAGCCGGCGCCGTGATAGTAGTTTTATTATTTGCCATAGCTTATTCCTCCTTATTTTACTGGTCGTGCGCTTCCTTCAGCTTTGCTACGTCAATTTTGTTCATTTTAAGCATGGCCTGCATGACACGCTGCGATTTTTCAGGATCCGGGCCTTGCATGAGTTCGCCGAGGGCTTTTGGAATAATTTGCCATGACATACCAAACTTGTCTTTAAGCCAGCCACATTGGCCCGGCTCGCCGCCTTCTGAAAGCTTGTCCCAGAAATAGTCTACTTCTTCCTGATCCTGGCATGTTACAAATAACGAAGTGCCTTGTTCAAATTTAAAGTGTTCGCCGCCGTCCATAGCCATATACTCCTCACCATCAAGCGAGAATGAGGCATGAAGCAGCTGATCACCGCCCGGCATAACCATTGAGCTGTTAACCTGAGAGTTTTTGAAGATAGAAACGTAGAAGTCCACCGCCTCTTTGCCTTTGCTCTCGAACGTCAAGAATGTAGTTATTTTTTGCACTATGTTTTCCTTTCTTAAGTTTGCTTTTTTAGTAATTCTTCCATGCTGTCCAAGAACAGTTGGGTACCCGCTTCGGCACGTCCATATTCATCTTGCTGCATGTTGCCTTGCTGCGTGTAAACGATCTGGGTCTTGCCACCTTGATCGGTGAATACTACGGTTACCACTTCTCTGTTTGGGTCATTATGATTGCTTGGGTTTTTAAATGTAAGGACCAGTTTTGAGGGCTCATCTACCTCGCGGTACTCGCCAGCCCAAGAGATGTCAGGAGCATCCGGGAGGTGCATAATTGCCCGCCACTCACCACCGACGCGCACGTCCATTGCTACATCGCTCACTGTGGCGTCGGCTCCACCAAACCACTGGGCAAACTGATCGGGTTGGGTGAAAGCCTTCCAAACACGCTCGGGCGGCGCTTCAAAAACCCGCGTAATGGTAAAACCAACACTTCTGTCACTACTTGTTGCTTCTTCGGCCATAGCTAATTCTCCTTTAATAATTTGTCTAATGAATCAAACCTACTTTCCCAAACTTGCCGATAGTATTCTAAATACTCGTCAGCATCGGCGAAGGCGCGCGGCGCCAACTGGACCATCTGCTCTTTGCCTCTCCTTTTTTTAATTACCAGCTTGGCCCTTTCAAGTACACGCAAATGCTTAGACACGGCGGCTAATGTTAAATCATAAGGTTGGGCTATTTCGCTTACCGACAGTTCGTCCTTTGCTACCCTTCTTAAAATGTCACGACGGGTAGGATCAGCTAGAGAGCCGAAGATTGAGTCGAGATTTAATGTATATTCAACCATTTGGTTGAATGATAGTTTAGACGCATCGTCATGTCAACAATTTTTTTCACATTAGCTGTTATAATTTCGGTATGCATCCCATAAACCGCCGAGAACTCTGGCAGGGTGAACTGGCTCTCGTGCTGGCCATAATTCTCCAATTTACTTTGTCCCCCAAGCTTCAGCTGGGTCCTAAATACGGCGTTTCATTCCTGCTACTGCTGTTGGTAATTGCCGTAGCATTTACGGCGCCGCGCAGACATATCGGCAAAGCTAAATATCATGTAACTCTCTCTACCCTGCTGATCGGCTTGGTTTCCATCGCCAACGCTGCAGAGCTGGCTATGCTTACCGGCGCTCTAATTCATGGTTCGTCTAGCATTCCCGGTAAAGATCTGCTTAGAGGGGCTCTGGCCGTGTTCTTAACCAATATAATCGTTTTCGGATTGTGGTATTGGGAACTTGATAGCCCGGGCCTGTCAGGGCGACGCAAGCGCGACAAGGATGACTTTCAGTTTCCGCAGAGTGGCAGAGGTAATTGGCGGCCGATGTTCTTCGATTATATATACACCTCGATGACTAATTCTACAGCCTTCAGCCCAACCGATACCATGCCATTGACGCATGCAGCTAAATTGCTGATGAGTTTGCAGGCGCTAATATCGCTTTTAACTGTCGTCTTGGTTACCGCCCGCGCCGTTAACATCCTAGGCTAAACTTCTTGCTGACTTAGCTAATATATTATAAAGTATGATGATTGGAAGTTTTCTTCCTGGCCCTTCTACAATTGGAGCACACATGGAAATTGTTAGCAGAGGTGCTAGATATCGCGGGAAGTGGGACGACAATCGGATTGATTGGAGTGGAACGTTCGAGAACATCGTTTCCGACGTCGTCGGACCCACGCTACTCGTTGCAATCGTTCTCTTCGTTCTCTACTGCGCAGCTGCAGGCATCACGTACGCCACTAGACCAAGTCACAATGTCTGGTACTCGAGCCACGACTACATCAGGGCCGCAGGCATCACCCCCGATCGGCACTATCACTTGCGCTTGGGCGCTCCAGCTGGCGGTGGCGCGGTTGGTTCGTCGCAAACGACTACCAGCACGGACTTCTTTCTGTTCATCGGCAACACCACCACTACGACTACAGGGGAAATCACTCCCTCATCCTCGGTGAGACTGGGCTTCCGCAAAGGCAAGACCAGCTATATCCTGGAGGTCCCATATTCAAAGGTGCGATTCCATCAGGAGACAGGAGTGAAGAGCTGGGTGAGGTTTGCTGTCTGGGTTTATAACGACCTCGACAAGATGGTGCAGCACAACGTCGGCGCCAACTTCTGGACGTTCAGCCGAGGGCACATATCGACTAAGCCCGTGCGCATCCAAGACACCCCAGAGTGGTACTACAGAGTGCAGGACTTGGGCCTATCCGGGTACCTAAACAAGTACCTGGCATGGGTGGACTTGCACCTGACACCAGCGCAATACAACGCGTACCTCGGCTCGCTCCAAACCGCAAAGGGCTAATCGCCCGCTCTAAATGAAAAAGCACCGCTGCTTTCTATACGAGCGGGCTTTTTCATACCAAAATTTACACTAGTCTTTGAGCAACAACGTCCCAATTGACGACCGACCACCAGTTTTCTATATATTCCGGGCGGCGGTTTTGGTACTTAAGATAGTAAGCGTGCTCCCAGACATCCAGCCCTAATAGGGGGGTCTTGCCTTCCATCAGCGGGCTATCCTGGTTGGCTGTAGAGTAGATTCCAAATTGGTCGCCGCTTTTAACCAGCCACGCCCAGCCGGATCCAAACCGGGTGATGCCGGCATCGGTGAATCTGGTTTTAAACTCGTCTAGGCTGCCGAAGTTAGAGTTAATAACCTCGGCAATTTTAGCGGTTGGCTCTTTAGCGCCGCCGGGCTTCATGGTCTCCCAGAAAAGCGAGTGGTTATGATGGCCGCCGCCGTTGTTTATGACGGCTGTTTTAATATCTTCCGGTAGGTTATTGGCGTCGGCGAGCAACTCCTCTATCGTCTTTCCCTTTAGTTCCGGGTGCTTTTCTATCGCCTCATTTAATTTCGTTACATAAGTACCATGGTGCTTATCGTGATGAATCTCCATAGTCTGCGCATCAATATATGGCTCCAGCGCGTCAAAGCTGTAGCCTAGTTCCGGTAGTTCAAACATTTGGAACCTCCTTTTTGCCGCGGGTGCGGCTTACTTTAGTTATTACTTTGCTGCCGACTGCCGACGCTGCGGCTGAAATATCCAGAGCATACAAAACCCAAAACAGAAGCAAGCTGGCTTCAACAACCGTCCACCAGCCGGGCATCTGGTTCAAGAAGCGACCAAAGAAACTTGCCGAGAGATTCTGCACTTTGCCATCAATGACAAATTGCACATTGTTCCCCTCGCTTATTTGGCGCACTGTTTGGTAAAACCAAAAGCTGCCGGCAAAAAGAGCAAAAAAATTACTGACTTTGCGGAAAGCCCGGCTTAGACTCACTTTAAAGAAGCCGGCTGCACCCCAAAGTTCAGCCATTATTAAAATGGCGGCCCACAATTTGGGCGGGCCCATGCCCATAGCATCTAGATTATTGGTGAAGTCGCCAAAACTAAGCAGCTGTGCGGCCGCCATCAGGACTAAAATTATCCCCAGCAAATTTAACGAGAGCCATTGACGCCGGCGCAAATCAGGCGGACTTTCTGCGATAACCGGCCACTGTCTTTTACTGCTTGCCATTAAATCCCCCTATTACGTTCCCTTTGGAATAATAATAGCACCGCGCTATCTTTACAGTTAAATTTTAGGCGTTATTGTCGGCTCGCCATTTATCAATTTCGGCGTGATTGCCAGATAGCAGCACGTCCGGCACCTTCAGCCCTCTATAAATCTCAGGGCGCGTATAGTGAGGATGCTCAAGGACTCCCGCTTCGGAAAAACTTTCCTTTTCGGCGCTGGTTTCGCCGCCCAGCACTCCCGGCACCAACCGGGTTACGGCGTCAGTTACAACCATGGCCGGCAACTCTCCGCCGGTCAAAACATAATTTCCAATCGATAACTGCTTATCGACAACTGTCGTGATCCGCTCGTCGTAACCTTCGTAGCGACCGCAGATGATAATCAGGCCGGCTTGGGTAGCCGCAAATTCCCGGGCCAATTCCTGGTTAAAAAGATCGCCGCGCGGAGTCATTAAAAGCACCTGGGCGTCGGGGTCTTTTTCTTTGGCGTCATCAACAGCGGCAAAAAGCGGCTCCGGCATTAGTACCATGCCATCACCCCCGCCGTACGGCGTATCATCTACCTGCTTTCTTGGGCCAATGCCAAAATCCCGCAGATTAATCAAGCGGTACTCAACCAGCCCTTCTTTCTGGGCCTTCCAAAGCATGCTGGAATTAAGCACCCCCTCAAACATCTCCGGAAACAGCGTAATTATTTGAATTCTCATCCCAGAACCATCTTTACTTGTTCGATATCTTTATATAAATGCGCGTTAATTCCTGTTTCGTTTGCGGCATCAATGTTGCTTTGGCTGTCATCAAAGTAAGCAATATTATTTGGTTGCAGTCCTGGCTCTCTTAAAGAAAGTCTGCCCAAAACTGCGGCCCAATACTCGCTACTTTCTTTCCTATATCCAATCTCAGACGACGCAAAAATGCCATCAAATATGCTGGGAAACATTTTTGTCATTATAAATTTAGTTCTATATTTTTCTTGATCTGTCGCCAAGAAAGCCACTAGGCCCTTTGCCTGCCTTTCTTTTATCACCTCTACCAGATCATAATCCGGGTGGTTCTCTGCCTCAAACCACAAATCCAGTATTTGATCTGGTTCGCCATATTGCCAAAGTTCTCTATTGTTTAAGATTAGCTCTTTTAGATCAGCCTTTCCTGCAAGCGCCAGTCGAAAATCTCCTGTAAAGAAGGGCTCGAATTTCTCTATGTTCAGTCCGTACTTCTCGGCGTAAATCTGAGAAAAAAGTCTGGCGGCCTGGACTAAAACACCATCTACATCAAATAGGGCAACTTTTATTTCGCTCATACAGTTAAATTATATCCCTAGAGCAATTTAAGTTACTGAATCAGACATCTAGGTCGTCGAGTTCAGCTAATTCTTTGCGAGTTCTATCCGCCAGTGTCTGCTTTTCCTCGATGTGCTCTACCACGTCATCCTCTGTGGCGTGGCCAACGTCCTCTGGCTTCTCTTGCTCGACTGGCTCGGGTGCGGCTAGATCGTCTGCGGGCTCGTCAGCTGCAGCCGGAGCTGAGTTGTCGGCGGCGGTTGAATCGTCTCGCGGAGGCCGTGGGCCGCCAACATCAACGATCTTTAAGTTGTAGCGGGCATCATTCTTAGTGCCTAGCGCTCGCAGCAAGGTACGAAGACTCTGGGCAGTAGCACCGCGCTTACCAATTACTCTGCCTAGATCTTCCTGGTCTACGGTAAGTTCCAGCAGCACGCCTTTTTCATCTATGCGGCGTTCTATTTTTACGGCATCCGGGTTATTAACAAGTGATTTTACTATGTATTCTATGAACTGTTGGTCGATGCTGGTTGCCATTGCGGTCTCCTCTTATAAGTAAATCTGCTGTCTATATTATAACAGCCTGGCATTATGAACTTTCTTACAACTAACTTTTAGGCTTCGGTTTTTGGCTCTTCAGCCACCGGTGCGGCAGCTTCGGCCTCGACTGCTGGTGCTTCCGGAATCTCGGCAGGGACTTCAGCTTCAGCTACTGTAGCTTCAGATTCTACTGCTGCCTCTGGAGCGACCGGTGCCTCGGACTCTGCCGGAGCCTCAGGCTCGGCTTCAGCCGGAGTTTCCGCTTTGGGTTCTTCGGGGCGGTTGCGGCGAAGTTTTTCAGTGTTTCTGATGGCGCGCTCTTTTTTGGCCGGCTTTTCTACCCATCCTGGAAGTTTAACCCCCTCGGCGGTTAGTAGTCTGACGACTCTCTCTGATGGACGGGCGCCGTTGCTCAAGTAGGTGGTGGCTTTCTGTTTATCGAGAGTGGTGGCTTTGGTGTGCGGATCGTAGCTGCCCAGGTACTCAACGACTCGGCCGGAACTGGGGCTAAAGCGGCTATCTTGAACGACTACCCGAAATTGGGCGTGTCCTTTGCGGCCGGTTCTTTGCATACGAATAGCTAACATTAATTGCTCACCATAATTTAATAGTCTAGATAATTTTACAGATTAGAAGGCTATTCGTCAAGGTGTTATTCATTATAGTGCGCCAATGCGCTAGAGGCGGCCGCTACTTGAGCGGCCTGCTTGCTGGGCCCGGTGCCCTCACCTTTCGGCTCACCATTAACAAATACACCGATAACAAAGGTCTTATCATGGTCCGGACCGTCCTCTTGAAGCACGCGGTAGACCGGTGTAAAGCCGTCTTTGCTTTGGACTACTTCCTGCAAGCGGGACTTTGGATCCAGCCACGAACCGGTAGCCAGGATCTGCGGCAATGTCGGCAGCAGGGTGCGGGTGATGTAATCCTTGGCGGCTTCGTATCCTTTATCCAGATACAGTGCTCCGACTACGGATTCGTAAGAGTTGGCTAAAATCTGCTCGCGGGCCCGGGCAGAGCTGGCCCGTTTTTCGCCGCGTGACAAACGAAGCAGCGGTTCAAAGCCTTCACGGTCGGCCGCCGCCGAGATGCTCTCGGTGCGCACCAGCGCGCTGCGCCAGTTAGTCAGGATACCCTCCGGCTCCTTAAAGTTGTTATACAAATGCTCTGTCACCACCAGTTCCAGTACGGCGTCACCCAAAAATTCCAGGCGCTCGTTATGCTCTAGAGCCGTTTTGCGGTGTTCGTTTATATAGCTTCGATGTGTAAAAGCAGTTATTAAAAGCCCGATGTCTTCAAATCCACCAAAATGAGTGTCGGCAAATGTCTGGTATTTATTTATGTCCATAGGACGGTTTCAATCACTCCTTATTTACTGTTTCTTATCTTTTTTAGACCTAGCAGGATAAGTTTACCAATATCTTCATATTCTATCTTATCTAGCGCCTCTTTGGCACTCATCCAGGCGACATTGGTCATCCATTGCTCGGGCTTGATATCGCCGGACTTGCCCAAGGCCTCTACTAGGAAAATCTCCGTCGTCATCAGCACCAGGCTGTTGCCGCGGCGGTAGCGGAAGTTTATTTTTCCAAGCCACGG
>JAQGHE010000007.1 GCA_028288985.1 Candidatus Saccharimonadota bacterium | reverse complement strand
ATTGAATATTATCGTAAACCACAAAGCTATCAACCGAATTTATTAACTGCCAATAACCGATATACGGCATAAAGTACGGTTGCATAATGGCTACTTTATTCACTTGCTGGCTCCCGTAATTTGTTTAAATAATTTTATCCTGCCATCGATATGCTTTTCGATGTCATAAAAGTATTGGGCTTTTTTTTGCCCGTTCTTGGATATGGCATATAACCTATCGAGGTTCTTGTAATAATACTTAACTTTTTGCACGATATCATTTGTCGTTGTCTTTATTATTACCACTTCATTCGAGTTGAACTCGGTATTGAGCTTTAACTCATCAGCATTAAAACCACAGACCCCGCAGTACATGGCCCCGGCCGAAAGCGGAAAGCCATCCGAGTTACCTTTATGAAGCTTGGAAGCTCTATTTGGTGACAAAAAAATATCCATTTTTGAATAAAAATTTGGCAATTTATCGGGTGGTAAAAAGCCATAAAATTTTATCTTATTTTTGATGTCAGAAATGTCGATTTCGTTCTCGTCAAAACCACCAACAACGTGAAACCTTATACTCGAAACATCTTTAGCTAACTTTTTAGCAGCCGCTATAAATAAGTCGTAGCCTTTATCAACTCCTTTTTCGGAATACTTAGCAGCTACAAAGCAAATATCAAAAGTCGATTTATCCTTCTTATAGTATTTTTTATTTTTAACGTCAGCTTTTTTAAATTGCACAGAACCTGAAAAGTCATAAATCACGTCAGATTTATTGCAAAGTTTCTTTTTGATTAAATACTCCTCAAAGCGTTTTTGATTTACAATAACTTTTTTAAAATACTTTGACGAGAATATTTCTCTTAACATATTGTCAGATGATTCATTATTGATACCGAATGTGCCACCTGGATTTAATAGAAATACAAAAGGTATTTTATTTTTTTCCAAAAAAGGTAATAACGCGTAAGTTTCCCCCAGAAAATATGTATAGGCTAGTTTTATATTATATTTTCTCTTGCTAGAGAGCATCCTTACTCGGCCTCGGGCTTCCGGATAAATTTTTAGGTAACTTTTTAAATTCTCCTTAAACGTACCCTTTTCCATCCCATAGCCATGGTCAAACCAGGCACTCTTCCCCGGTTTCATGGGATACATTGTGTAGTACTTAAAATTGGGCAGTTTTTTTATGAATTCGATTAGATCAGAATTTCTGGGGCCGACTGGATTCTTGCTGGGGAGCACCGAATCTATCACGACGATGTCTTCTTCAATAACCTTATTGGGAGATACTGCCTCTGAGAATCTCTTTAGCTTTTCTTCGAACTTATTTCTCATTTACGATTCTGGCTATTTTTTCAATAATTTCATTACTCAGACCAACATACAGAGGCAAGCACGCAACTCTAGATGCAATATCTTCTGATACTGGACAGCTTTGGATCTCCTGTAGATAACTTAGCTTATTGAGTGATGGATAGAAGTAGCGGCGAGGGTAAATATTAGCTTCATTCAATCTCTTAATTTTTTTGATCAGCTGTTCCTCAGTCTTAAACAACACTGGATAGTAAGCATAGTTATAATCTACCCCCTCCCTGGATATCGGAATGCGAACACTATCACCTAGCAGCTCTGTATATAGATTAGAGGCTATTTTTCGTGCCTTGATAATTTCGTCTACATACTTTAGGTTACATAATCCCATAGCCGCCTGGACTTCCGAGGCCTTGGCGTTTATCCCCAGCATAAAATGTTCATCGCCCTTATGCCCGAACTGTTTTATTAAGTCTACTTTGTCGCTCAATTCTTTCCTGTTTACAATGACGGCTCCCCCCTCAATGGTATGGAAGAGTTTAGTCGCGTGAAAACTGCAAGTCGAAATATCACCATACCCTAAAAGTGATTTGCCTCTATATGTAACGCCGAACGCATGAGCACCGTCGTAGATAACTTTGAGATGGTGTTTTGCCGCCAGTGATTGAATCGCTTCAACATCACACGGATTACCGAATACGTGCACCCCTAGTATCGCTTTGGTTTTGCTTGTTATAGCCTCTTCGATTTTATTGACGTCAATGCAGAATGTCTCCGGCTCTATATCAACGAATACCGGCGTACACCTCTCCCATAGGATGCTCGATACTGTGGCCACATAAGAAAAAGGGGTGGTTATAATTTCGCCATCATTTATATCCAAAGCCCTGAGAGCTATCTGGAGCGCGAGTGTCCCGTTGGTTACAAAATGAAAATATTCAACTCCCAGGTGATCTTTAACTTTGGTGTCGAATTCTTGCAGCAAAGGACCCTGGTTGGTTATTTGCCCATTAGCCCAAATTCTTCTTATATATTCCCCGTACTCTTCAACCGGAGGCAAGAATACTTTTGTTACAGTTATTCTTTCAGTTGGTAGCCCCATGACTACTCCTCTTTCTGCCAATTGTGTTCGAGCTTGAGCGAGCCACCTTTTGTGGGATCATTGCCTTTAATAATAAAGTTGGACTTGGTAGGGGTCATGGCCAATAGCTGCCTGTTTCTTTTTAAATATAAGCCTGCGCCGATGTGATAAGAGCCGGGGTTAAGGGGTGTAAGATCGAGGCTATATTTTATTCGGCCGGTTCCGCTTAGGTCATCCTCAAGCGGAGTAGTAATTTCAGCTATTGATACACCCTCGCGTTGTACAGATAGCCCGATGTACGCAGGCTCATGGCCGCCGGCAGTATAGGAAAATTCAATCTCAAGCACGCCGGCAGTTTGTTTAAGTACTTTAGATTTGAGCGCGTGGGAAGTTGATAATTTCTGTTTGGATGATTCCGGCTCTTCGGGCGGTCCTTGGATATCTTGGATGTTCTCAACCGAATAGATGTCTGCGATTTGATCGGGTTCACCTATTCCAGTCATAATTCCTCCCTTGATATACATTGCTCGATCACAAAATCGCTTAACGGCGTTCATATCGTGCGATACAAAAACCACCGTTTTTTTATCTTTTTTCAACTTCTCGAAATAGTTATAGCACTTTGCCTGGAAGGCTGCGTCACCGACAGCCAGCACCTCGTCAATTAGCAAAATGTCAGACCGAGCTCTAATAGCAATAGAGAAGGCCAGCCTGACTTGCATTCCCGAAGAATAGTTCTTGAGCTTCTGATCCATGAACCTCTTGAGCTCGGCAAAGTCGACAATTTCTTTATACATCGCCGCCATTTGCTTGCGGTCAAAGCCTAAAAGGGCCCCGTTGAGAAAAACGTTCTCACGGCCTGTCAGTTCGGGGTTAAAGCCAACACCCAGTTCTATGAACGGAGTCAGCTTTCCGTTGACCCGCACTTCGCCTGTGGTTGGCACATAGATACCAGCCAAAATCTTGAGCAATGTACTCTTGCCGCTACCGTTTCGGCCGACGATGCCAAAAAACTCACCCTTTTGGATTTCAAAGCTTACATCTTTAATCGCCTCTTGCATTTCGTAGGACTTCCGACGCCGATAAAAATTAACGAACGCCGATTTTATGGAGCTGTTTTTCTCATGAGGTAGCTTAAAGTTCTTGCTTAGGCCAATCACGCTGATTGCAGGCTCGTCCATCTTAAATATTCTCCGCAAAGTATTTGGATTCTTTTCTAAAATACTGAAGCCCAACTACAAAAATAACTAAAACTATCGTAAATGGAATGAATTTATACCATCCTCCTCCAAAGACTTGATAGACAGTCATGGATTGATGAGTCACCACGGCGTACCTGGAATCTTGGATAGCCTGTGCCATTGGATTTATCATTATAAATTCTTGCAATTTAACGTTCGTTATCCGACTTATTGGATAAATTATGGGAGTCATATAAAATCCCGCCTGCATCAAAACTTCCCAAATGTAGTTAACGTCACGGTATTTCACGAAAGCTGCTGATAAAAGAAGAGAGACCCCGAGCGCCAGAATATATACCTCTACCAGGATGAGGGGGAGCCAGAGTATCGACGAAAGAAGATTAACGTGATTTATAAACAGAAAAATTCCTACTACTAGAAGATTGAGAGCTAAATTAATAAGCGAGGAGATGCTACTAGAAAAAATAATAATCCATTTTGGTATGCCGATTTTCCTAATTAAGTCTCCCCTTCTTACAATCGAATCAATGCTCAGCGTGGTCATTTCGTTGAAGAAATTCCAGACCACAATACCCAATAGTAGATACACCGGAAAGTGGGGGACACCGGTGCCAACTTTTAAAAAGTTTACGAAAACAATATATAGAATTACAAACAGCAGCAACGGTCGAAGGAGCGACCAGGCATACCCTAGCACCGATCCTTGGTACCGAAGTTTGAAGTCTGTTCTTACAAGTTCCGTAATGAGTGCACGGTTCTGCTTAGTAAAATATCGCATTCCCATAAATTATAACTTTTCCGAGGGTAGATAGTATAGGTTAAACTGTAAATAATGAAAAACGCCGCTGATGGAGCTGCCCGTACAAAAAAAGTTCTAATTGTAAGAAATGCTTACCGCTACGATTTTGGCGGTGGCGAACGGGTTCCTGTTAATTTAGCGGATGTTCTCTCAAGAAACGGCTATAAACCAACTATTGTTTCGCGTTCTCCTAAGCTTTTGGAGTATGCCGCCAGCAAAGACCTGCAAACCGTTCACGGCTGGTGGTGGGCCAGGCAGAACTGGAGCGGCCCAAGGGTGCTGCTTTCCCCTGCCTATTTTATCTGGCAAATTTTATTAACCGCTTGGTATTTAGGCCTGTTAACCAGATTGCGTCCCGATGTGGTGCATCCGCAGAGTAAAGATGATTTTATTGCTGCTACCATCGCCGCCAAACTACTGGGCAAGCGCGTTATATGGTCCGACCATGCTGATTTAAAATATGTATACCTAAATGACAAAGTTTGGTACAAAAACCCGATTGGCAAGTTAGTAAAGCTCTGCAGCCGAGGAGCTTACGCCATTATTCTTACTAGCCAAAATGATAAGCGGCAGGTTGAGGAGACTCTCGGAGTCAAGACTGACGACAAATATAAAGTCATCTATAACGGCATTTTTGATAGGCCGGAACTGCTGAACAAGAAACATGACGGCAATAAAGTAATTTTTGCCGCCACCTCCAGGCTAGTGACTGCCAAGGGTATAGGCGAATTGATTGAAGCGTTTGAGCAGATTGACCAGGATTTTCCAGCTGAGTTATGGCTTTTTGGAGAAGGCCCGGAAGAAAAGAAATTTGTAGCTCAAGCTGCAGGTCATAGCGGCATCAAATTTAAAGGCTTCCCCGAAGATACTCTCGAACAAGTAGCCAAAGCCGACATTTTCGTACACCCAAGCTACCTCGAAGGGTTCAGCATTTCTCTGATAGAAGCCGCGATGCTGGGCAAGCCCATTATTGCCTGCAACGTAGGCGGCAACCCGGAATTGGTCAAAGACGGTATTAACGGCATACTAATTCCCGCCTGCAATTCGGGAGCACTGGCCTCTGCAATGAAGAAACTGGCCACCGACAAGACCCTAAAGGAAAAATACGGGAAGGCAGCACGTAAAACATACGAAGGTAATTTTGTCTTTGAAAATATAATAAAAGAACAATATCTGCCGCTATATGAATAAGCAAAAGCTATCTGTCCTGTTTGATGCTAATCCTCTGGTAGCCGGGCAAAAATCCGGAGTGGGTTACTACACCTATCAGCTGATAGACGCTCTTGCCAAAAATTATCCCGATGAGCTCATGCTGGTTGGGCATTATTTTAATTTTCTTGGCCGAAAGAATCCCGACCTTCCAGACCACCCCAATATTAAATACAAAACCTCTGTTCTGCTTCCCGGCAAAGTCCTTAGCGTTGCTAGGCGTTTAGGCTTGCAGCTACCGTTCGACATTCTCATTAAATCTAGGGGCGATATTGCCTTATTCCCGAACTTTGTCAGCCTGCCGATGATCCAAAAAGCAAAAAAGGCTGTAGTGATTCACGACTTATGTTTCGAGGACTTCCCGCAGTATTTACAGGAAGCCAACCGTAGTTTCTTACAGCGATTTGTGCCCCATTCCGTTAAAAAAGCCGATGTGGTTATCACCATTTCGGAGAGCACCAAAGAGGCTATTTTAAAACATTACAATATAGATCCGAAGAATATATTGATAACTCCGATTCCTCCCGCAGAGCCAATTAAAGAGAAGGCTCCCCGGCCCCAGGATATAGAGTTACCAAAGAAATATATTTTATTTATGAGCACACTTGAGCCCCGGAAAAATTTTATAAATCTGGTGAAGGCCTATAGCTTGCTGCCTCGACAGTTAAAGCATGAGTACGGGCTAGTTTTAGCTGGTGGAAACGGTTGGGAGACCGAAGAAGCCATGGCAAATATAAAGCGTCTCCAAGGCGAAGGAGAAAATATTGTGGTGGCTGGATATGTCAGCGATGATACGCGTACATATCTTTATCAAAATGCTTCCCTATTGGTAATGCCCTCGCACTACGAGGGCTTTGGGATGCCTATACTTGAGGCTATGAGCTATGGAGTCCCGGCCGCCGTCAGTGATATCCCTGTTTTCCATGAGGTTGCCGGTAATGCGGCAGCTTACTTTGACAAGGACGATGTGGGGTCGATTGCTACAAGCATTGAAAATGTACTCAGGGATGATCAGGCAATCAAAAATAATATGGGGCGCCAACTGGAAAAATATAACTGGGATAGTGTAGCATTTGATGTTATGGCCAGCTTTAAAAAGGTGACTGGTAAGATTAATGGCTTTTGATGAGGGCCGGGAGCCAGTAAAGTCCGGATTGGCAGCATTACTATCCGAAATGGAAGTAGGAGTTTTACCGTTTGATGTTTTCTTGGAGGTTGGGTTATGAAAATAGTTATCGATGCTCGGGAGTCCGGCACCAGCACCGGCCGCTATATAGATAAGCTGGTAGAACACTTGCATAGCCTTGCACCCGCGGATGAAATAATCGTACTAACCAAGCCTGCTCGAGTTAAGTTTTTAAAATCAGTCGCGCCCAACTTCAAAACCGTAGAATCTGACTTTAGTGAGTTCACATTTGAGGAGCAAGTAGGATTTTTAAAGCAGCTTCGGGCACTTAAAGCCGACCTGGTACATTTTGGCATGACCCAGCAGCCCGTACGTTATCGCGGCCCGAGAGTTACAACCATACACGATCTAACCACCCTTCGCTTCAATAACCCGGACAAGAACATAATCGTCTTTAAAACCAAACAGCTAGTTTACCGCCGGGTTATAAAAAACGCGGCCCGAAAATCCAGCCACGTCATTGTGCCAAGTAATTACGTTAAGGACGACGTGGTGAAATACACCGGGATCAATCCGGATAAAGTCGTTGTTACCTATGAAGCTGCTGACAAGATTAGTGAATCTCCCAAACAGGTAGACTCTTTAGCGGGCAAGAAATTTATCATGTACATCGGTCGGCCAACACCTCATAAGAACCTAGAGCGGCTGATCGAAGCCTTCTCGATTTTGAAAGAAGAAAAGCCGGAGATGCTGCTAGCTTTGGCGGGCAGAACCGATGCCAACTATGAGCGGATTAAGCACCTGGTTGGAAAAAAGAACTTAAGCAACTCGGTAGTCTTTACGGGTTTTGTCACCGAAGGCCAGCTGAGATGGCTTTATGAAAATACCGAAGCCTACATCTTCCCATCTCTTTCTGAGGGTTTCGGCCTGCCCGGTCTGGAAGCTATGGCCCAAGGTGCACCCGTAGTATCCAGTAACGCTACCTGCCTGCCGGAAATCTATGGAGACGCCGCCCACTACTTCAATCCGCTGGATGTAGAAGACATGGCCGCTAAGATCAGTGAAGTTATAGATGATGATGATTTAAGATCTAAGCTAGTCAAAAACGGTCAAGCCCAAGAGTCCAAATACTCTTGGGACCATATGGCCAAACAAACCTTGGAAGTTTATAAAAGCGTGCTGCAGCAAAAAACATAAAAAGCTCGTGCTATACTTGAAATCGTACATTAAAACTTAATTATCAAGAGAGCAGTTAGGGAAATGGCCCTTTGATCTGCCGGCAACCCAGGTAATGCTGGGTGCTAAGTCCAGCCCGGAGTCCCGGGATAGATAAGCTGCTTGTTAAAAGCCTCTTCTGTCCCTGGAGCCAAGGGTAAAAAAGAAGGGGATTTTTTATGCCAAAATTTAGAACAGCCGAGAGTGTTTCGCCTAAGCATCCGGACAAGCTCTGCGACACCATATCGGACGCAATACTTGATGCCTATTTAGCCATCGATCCGCAGGCTCGCGTGGCGGTAGAAACTGTGGGCGGCCACGGCGAAGTTTTCGTGGTCGGCGAAGTGACTGCCAGCGGCCAGATAGATATCGAGCCGATAGTGAAGCGGCTAGCCGGTGATGTTAACCTACGCCAGAAAATAGTTCATCAAAGCCCGGAAATAGCTTCGGGCGTTAATGAGGGCGGTGCCGGCGATCAGGGGATTATGGTAGGCTATGCCACCTCTGAGACTAAAGAGCTTCTACCACTGGAAGTTGTGCTGGCCCGGCAGCTCAATCAACACCTTTTCAAGCGCTGGCCGCACGATGGCAAAACCCAGATTACTTTAAAGGATGGCTCTATCGAGACCGTAGTTGCCAGTTTCCAGCACGCTAAATCAGCCGAGCTGAAGCAGGCTATAAGTACCTGGCTGAAAGACTACGTCCATTCCAAAGACGTGCTGATCTACGCCAACCCTTCCGGCGACTGGGCCCAGGGCGGCTTTGACGCCGATAGCGGCTTAACCGGGCGCAAGCTGGTAATTGATAATTACGGCCCACAGATCCCCATTGGCGGCGGCGCTTTCTCCGGCAAAGACGCCACTAAAGTAGACCGCTCAGCAGCCTATATGGCTCGGCGTATAGCCGTAGACTATCTAAAAAAGCATAGTGCCCATGAAGTGTTCTGCTATCTGGCTTACGCCATCGGCATCGCCGAACCGGTGGAAGCAACCGTGGTAGTAGATAATAAAATTTACGTTGTAGAGGGTTACGATCTGACACCGAACGGAATTATTGAACATTTAGACCTGCGTAAGCCGCAGTTTGAGCAAACGGCCCGTTATGGGCATTTCGGGAATTCCTTCAGCTGGGACACTAATTAGATACTTAACTAGTCAAGTATTATTCAATGTCCGGGGCAGTCGTTTTATCTGCCGGCTTTAAAACAATATGTCTGTCGCGGCCAAAGCCGACCGATTCTGTTTCCAGGCCATAGTCCGTGGCCGCCTTGTGCACTACCCTTCTATCGGCGGCGTTCATCGGAGCCAGCTCTTTTGATTTGCCGCTATCGCGTACTTCGCGGAACCAGTCTTCAGCCTGCTTCGCCAGACGCTCGCCTCTTTGCTTCTTGTACCCGGCCACGTCCACATTAACCCTTGTGTGATAAAAATTCTGGCTGCGGAGAGCGGAGCTGATCATATACTGCAGGGACCTCATGGTTTCACCCCTCTGCCCTATCAAAAACCCGTTGAGGTGAGTTGAAGGGATATCCAGCTCAATCACCTCCTCATCCTCCGTTGTGGCGTAGACGTCGGTATTCAGGCCGAAAAATGATAAAAGATCTTCCAGGTATTTTTTAGCGTACATGATCGCCTCTTCCATGGACTCGTTGAGCGCCGCCCCACGGACTGCCCCATCCTGCTCATCGTCTTTTGCGGTCATCGCTTCTTCTTCCTTTTTTTAGAAGGACCCTGGCTTTGGCTTTTTGATGAATCGGAGAGAGTCGTACGGGTAACCTTTAGGCCGCCGGGGGTGCTCTTTTCTTTTTTTAGCAGCGGTTTATCGGCTATCTCTTCCGCCTCTGTCACATCCTGCTCTAAAATGCGCGACTGCTGGAAATAGGCAACTGTGCTGCTGACCAGCCAGTAAAGCGGCAGGGCTACGGCCAGATGCAAAGAGACGGTAAAGACGATCAATGGGATAAAGATTAGGGTGGAGCGGCTGATAGAGGCATTAAGCTCTGTCTGGTCGGCTTTTTGGCCGCCGCCAGCTTCTTTCATGATGGTACGAAGGCTGCGAGCCTCTTTGCTGCTTGGCATCAACTGCTTGCTCTGCAAATACTGGGCGGCAGCGCTGGCAGCCACAATTATCAATGCCGGCCAATAGATGCCGTGGGGGCCGGAAGCCGTCCTTGTCAGATTGACCAGGCCGAACAGTGACGAATCGAAGCGGTGTATATCCTGTGTCAGCGACTGCATCCACGGCAGGTGGTGCAAGGCAGGATAGCTGAAGGTGATGATCTGGTGCGGGTCGCTAATCAGTTTTCTGATGCCGCTATATAGGCCGATAAGGATCGGCAACTGGACGATAAGGATGCCAAACGAAGCCATCGGCTTTATTTCTCGCTCCTTATAAAGCTCCATGCTCATGGCGTACTCTTTTTGGCGATCTCCCCCGGCAGCGGCTTTGATTTTCTTAAGCTCCGGCTGCAGATCCCGCATGGCTTTAGCGTGGTGCAGCTGCTTCTTGACGAGCGGCCACATCAACAGGCGGACCAGGATCGTGAATATGATAATCGCCAGGCCAAAGTTATGGCCCGGAATAAGCGCCGTTATTAATACGAGCAGGTTAAAGATTGGCTGGACGATGATTGTCGTAAACATAAATATAAAGAGACTTTCTCTCGACTATGATAGCACGCCTTTAGCGTAAACTAAGGGGCTACTGCTTAATTAAAGCCCCGGCTTGGCGCAGTTGCTTTTTTAGCTGGCGGACAAGGTTTGGGTAATCTTCTTGCCCCACGCTATCGTGAAATACGGTCAGCACGATGTCCGGCGCACCGTTAACCTGCCCCTCCATGGAGCGCATAGCCTCATAGAAGCGACGTCGGATCCGATTGCGGGCAACGGCTGATTTATTAACCTTACGGCTAACAACGACTGCAAACCGGTATGTGTTGCGTTTTGGGTTGGGAGCACTTTTTATTGAAAACAGCGGCCCGCGCACCGTGTTGGCATTTCGGTATACGTATTTCAGGCTGCCATAGCCGTGGAAACGATGAAACCTTGAGATCATATATATATAGTAGCTAGGAAGTAGTAACTAAGAAATAGAAATCAGTAATCTGTTGGGCTTGGTTCGCTTAACGCTAATTTCTGATCGCTAATTACTTGCTTCTAGTGAGAAAGGCGGGCCCGGCCCTTAAGGCGGCGGCGCTTTAGTACATTCCGGCCGGCCTTGGTGGCCATCCGCTTCATGAATCCATGTTCCCGGCTGCGCTGTCTTTTCTTAGGCTGGTATGTTCTTTTAGGCATCCCTCTACCTTAGCAAACTTTTAGCCGCAGGTCACGAAGTACGGCTTTTTGCAACCACAAAGTCGTGCTTACGTTAAAAAAACAATGGTAAGCCACAAAAAACGGCAGACTTGTCCACTTTAGGGGTGGTTTTATCCACACATTAACAGATGGCCTCTTGCGGTGTGCATAAATATTCACCTAAGCGTGACTTTTAGTATGCCTGTGTAGTGTTTTTTGCTGAAGCTGTGGAAAAACTATACCTTCGTGCTTTATAGTAGTGGATAACTTTGGGTCACATTAAAGCGAGTTGAGAGAGCTTTTAAACTACAAAAATGCAAGAAACCACTCTATGGCAGGCAGTCCTCGGTGAAGTTGAACTAAGCATATCCAGAGGCAACTTTGTAACGTGGTTCAAGAACACCCAACTTATTCGTAACCGGGACGGGGTGGTAATCGTCGGAGTCCCTAATATATTCGTCAAAAACCAGCTGGAGCGTAAGTTCAACGATCTGATCGTAGAGGTACTGGCCAAGAACGGTGTAGAACCTGACCGTGTAGAGTACAAAATACATACCGGAATGAGCCCGGCCTCCCGCCAGGATGACGACAATGTGCTGAGAAACCCCCGCAGCGAGGGCTCGTCGCCGGCCGTCACCGCAACCCGTCCGAAGGTGGCCGTAGCCCAGGGTAGCCACACTTACCGCCAAGGCATCAATGAGAGGTACACATTTGATAATTTCGTGGTTGGGGCCGGCAACGAACTGGCCTACGCCGCTTGCCAATCTATCGCCAACGCCCCGGGCACTAAATATAACCCCCTATTTCTTTACGGCGGTGTCGGTATAGGCAAAACCCACCTTATACAAGCCGTCGGCAATGCCGTATTAACGGCCCGGCCCGGCGCCAAGGTAGTTTACATATCTACTGAGCAGTTTGTGCAAGAATTTGTAGACGCACTGCGCTTCAAGAGGAACACCAGCGACTTTGCCGGCTTCTACCGCAGTGCTGATGTTTTAATCGTAGATGACGTCCAGTTTTTGGCCGGCAAGGAGAGAGTCCAGGAGGAATTCTTCCACACCTTCAACGCCCTTCATCAGGGCAACCGCCAGATTATTATGAGCAGCGATAAACAGCCCAAGGACATTCCTACGCTGGAAGAGCGCCTGCGCAGCCGCTTTGCCTGGGGTATGACTATCGACATGCAAAACCCTGATTTTGAAACCCGCTGCGCTATTTTGCAGACCAAGGCCGCCACCCAAAATATCGAACTCGAGTCAGCCGTAGTGGAGTTCTTAGCCAGCCGCGTCCAAAGCAACATCCGCGAGCTGGAGGGTGCCCTCAACCAGCTGCTGGCCTACTGCGATATGCGGGCCGTTGAACCCAGCATCCAGATTGTTTCCACCTTGTTCGAGGGCAGCAAGAACCGCCCCAAGCACATCAGCGCCCGCCACATCATCGAACGCACCGCCAAACACTTCCACGTCTCCATGGAGGACATCCTGGGCCCTAAACGCGATAAGGATATAGTAGTTCCCCGCCAAATCGCCATGTATATGCTCCGAAGCGAGCTTCACCTCAGCTTCCCGAAGATCGCCCATGAACTTGGCCGCAAAGACCACACTACCGCCATCCATTCCATTGAAAAAATCGAAAAAGAGATGAGTTACGACAGCATTATTCATCAATACGTTAATGAGTTGAAGGAGAAACTTTATGCATAAAGCTGCCTCTTTCTGTGGAAAGCCCGTGTACAAGTCCGGGAAAACGCCTGAAAAAAGCGCTGTTTACTCCACACATACCACAGCCAGCGTTGTATTTTTAAGAAGTCTCTGTGAAATTTCTCACAGGCTAGTCACAGTTTGTCGACTTATCGTCCACAGGTTTACACACACCCCCAGGCCTAGTTTTTCTCCCGATACGCATTTATTATCCCCCGTGTCCACAGGCCTTATAACTAATACTGCTATTAATTTAAAAGGATTTTAATAAACATGAAGCTACAGGTCACCCAGGAAAATCTAGCCAAAGCTCTTAGTTCAGTAGCCCGTATCGCCAATTCTCGTAATGCCCTGCCGATCCTATCCAATGTCTTGCTTAAAACAGAGAACAACCGGCTCAGTATAGCCGCCACCAATCTGGATATAGCCATAACCCACTTTATCGGCTCCAAGATAGAAAAGAACGGCGCCATCACTGTACCTGCCCGGCTGATGCAGGACTTTATCAGCAATCTGCCCGACAGCGTTTTGGATCTGGAGTTAACGGAGAATAAACTAAAAATAAACACCGATAAATACCACTCCACCATCAACGGCATTCCGGCTGAAGACTTCCCGGTCATGCCGGCCATTAAAGGCGACAACCTCTGGAATATCGATGCCAAAGAGTTTAAAAAAGCCCTTTCGCAGGTGGTGCTGGCCGCCAGTAATGACGATGCCCGTCCAGTGCTGACAGGCGTCTACTTCCACGCTGAGGGTGGCAATGTAATCGCGGCCGCCACAGACAGCTACCGCCTGGCAGAGCGCAAAGTTGGCAAGTCCAAGGAAGCTATAAACTTCCTGGTCCCGGCTAGTGCTGCGGCCGATCTGCTTAGGATAATTTCAGATGGCGATAAAGAAGTGGCCGTCACCCACGACGAACAGCAGGTGCTCTTCCAGGTCGGCGATGTTACCTTGGTGGCCCGCCTGATCGAGGGCAACTACCCGGACTACAAAAAACTTATCCCCTCCAAGTTTGAAACCACAGCCCGCCTAACCAGAGCCGACTTTCTGAACATCGCCAAGGTCTCCAGCCTGTTTGCCCGCGAAAGCGCCGGAAGCATAACTATAAAAGTTGAAGATAAGTCGGTTAGTATCAATTCCATAGCCTCCCAGGTCGGCGAGAACACCGCCACAGCCGACGCAGAAGTAACTGGTGGCGGCGAGGTCACCCTGAACTCCCGTTACCTGGTAGAGGCTCTAAACGCCTTCTCAACCGAAGATATTGAGTTTTGTTTTAACGGCAAGCTTGAGCCCTGCATCCTGCGCAGCGGAAGCGATCCCAGCTATCTGCATCTGATTATGCCGCTCCGCAGCTAAACCCGCATAATAGACCTTGATGATAACCAGTATCCGTCTGCAGAACTTCCGTTCATACCGCGACGACTCGTTTGAGTTCGAGCCTGGTGTTAACATCATCGTCGGCCCTAACGCCAGCGGCAAGACCAACCTAATGGAGGCCGTATTGGTATTGTGCGAGGGAAGCTCTTACCGCGCCCGCGACCCGGAGCTGATCAAGTTCAAAAAACCCTGGACCCGGCTGGATGGCTACTTCGATAAATCCACCAGGTCTCTGAAGATAGAGTACCGAGAAGGATCTCTGGAAAAGACCTACCTGTTCGATGAAAAGACTTATAAACGCGTGGGCTTGGATAAAACGGTGCCAGTCGTATATTTTGAGCCCAACCACCTTCAGCTTATTACGCGCGGCCCGGATGCCCGCCGCGACTATATGGATGATTTGCTGGCCCGCAGCCGCCCACAGTTTAAACCTCTCGCCAATAACTACAAAAGGACGCTGGCTCAGCGTAATGCCCTACTAAAACGAGGCCCCGGGTATGGCCAGCAGCAGCTATTCGCCTGGGATATCCGCCTGAGCGAGCTGGGAGAGTTGATTGCCAGAGCCCGCCAGGAACTAACCGATGATATTAATAAAAATCTTAGTGCGACGTATAGCCAAATTGCCCACAGTAAAACCAAAGTGAGCCTTGAATATAAAAGCCAATTCCCCGCCGATAATTACGGCAGCCGGATGCTGTCAAAACTGGAAGCCACGGCGCAAGCTGATTTTGAAAGAGGTTTTACCGGGCATGGTCCGCACCGGGAAGACTTTGCTGTCGATATCGCCGCCCAACCGGCGAATATTACGGCATCCCGCGGCGAAAACCGCAGCTTAATGCTGGCTCTAAAGGTATATGAACTCGATTTGATAGAGAGATCGCGCGGCATCTCGCCGATATTCCTGCTGGACGACGTTTTCTCAGAGCTGGACGGCGCCCGCCGCAAGGCCTTGGTGGAATTCTTAAAAGACCGTCAAACAATAATTACCACCACAGATGCCGATACAGTAGTGGACTATTTTGCTACCGGCAACCATAGGATCATACCGCTTCAAAAAGACTAGTGAGCGGGCACCTCATAGCTAATCGTGTATTTGTTGGTATCGAACCCGGATGATTTTATATAGGAAAGCGCGTCCTGCTCCCGCTGAGCGATTAATTTATCAAGAGCCGCCGCCGGCAGCTTGTAATCCGCTCCCGCCAGAATCACTGATACGTTTAGAACCAGGATTCGTTTACCATCCTTGTCCATGAAGGTGGGCACGATATTGTAGCCAAGGTCCCCATATGGCAGATAGTTAAGAATCGGATCAGCCGTAGCTGTTTTATCGAACTTCTCCTGCTGCTGCTGGAGAGGGTCTTTCGCATGATTGTTGCCACGGACTGCAATAAGAGCCCCGGCAATCAACACCAACACTACCGCTCCAACTGCGATTATCATTTTCTTTCGGCGATTGTCATACATAAAATCTCCTTATTCCGGCGACACAAAGCCCGTTATGTCGCCTCCGTCAGTTAAATCCGAAGACGTATAGGTTGTCACTCTTGATGTTTCAAAGCCGCTGGACCCGCCCTGGTTGCCCCCGATCAGGGTTAGGTGGACACCGTTGACACCGGTAACTAGGTTCACGTGGTAGTCGCCGTGGTTGTCGCCGTGGATGGCCAGGTCTCCGGGCTGGGGACCATATGTCCCAACCGGGTGCCAATGGAAATTCTTGTCCTTCTCCCCTAGCGCCTGGATGTTGGCTACGCCCGGGATGCCCCAAGCGTTTCCGTCACCAAAGGGGTAGCCGGCCTGTTTGTATATCCAGCTGGCGAAGTCGGCGCACCAGTCTTCGTGGCGATCCTGGCTGTATGTAAGGTACCCGCTGCCAGGCGTTAGTTTGCCGCTGTGTACATCCCATTTTTGCAGCTCCTGCAGAGTCAGGCAGACCACGTTTTGACGCACCTGGCTTAATCCCTGGCTGGCATTACTCGGTCCGTTGCTGCAGGTACTGGCTACGCACGCTCCGCCGTCAGCAGCCAGCCCGGCCAAGCTGGCGTATACCATAAATGCTCCATATTGGTCATTGGTGGCCGGCGCCGTAATTGAAGCGCTTCTATACTGCAGCCATGTGTTAGGGTTAGCCCCCACTGCGCTGTTATCCCTCCGCGCGTCTGCTATATTCATGACATACGGAGAGCCCTCATAGCCTTGAGAATCCTTGAATCCGAGTGCTACCGCCTGGCTTTTATACAAAGCGGGCAAACCGTTATATAGGGCGAAGGCATTCTTTATGGTTGCTGCCGCGGGGCTTGTGGTTAAATCCGGCTCTTTCTGTTTGATGAAGTTAGCGGCATCAATGCTTTGGGCCAAAAACTGCTCTTTTGTCAGATTGCCCACAGGGTACTTTCCGCCCACTATCTGATAGGCTCCGTCAGAGTTCGGCGAGTCGGCGATGAGGCTGTGCTCCCGGTAGTGCAGCGCCGCTAAAGCCTGCCAAGGGATCCCGGCCGCGTCCGCCGCCTGCACGTAAACCGGCTGGTTCTCAGCAAGAGCCTTCAGCATTCCCTGGTTAAGAATAGGCCTCCCGGCATAGTCTATGTTCTTCTGCGAAGCAACTGATCCTACTGCCGCCGAGCCGCAACTAATGCTATCGTTGGGGTCATAAAACGGCGTCTGCAGGGCTTTTATAGCGTCAGCATTTATGGCGCTGGCAACGGGAGAAAATATATATAGGCATAAAAAAAGAAGAGTCAGCAATGCACACGAAGCTCTGCGGCGCCCTTCTTTTAGCATAAGCGTATTTTATCATGCCCTAAGGTGTTATAAACAAAAAACCCGCTGTTAGCGGGTCGTCTCGTACTTGGGAGTGCCGCCGCCCCGGAGGGCGGCGGACTCTTCCCGACTTAGATGTGGAATAGTTGGGTCACGCAGTAGGTCTTGGGGTCGCTCTTGTAGTACTTCAGCGGACAGCTGAAGAAGTTCAGGAAGAACTCACCCTTAAAGGGGAGCCTGTAGAGCGCCGAGACGCTAGTGGTGTCGCCGGAGTTGATCCCGCCGATCACCATCACTTCGTAGTCCGGCATACTTGGGTTGTGCCGCGACTGGTAGCCGCGGGCCTTCAGCGAACCCATGAGGGGGTGGACCGTCTGGACATGCCACGGTCTCGTAGCGAAGCTCGAGTAGACGACGGAGATCCGACCGGAGTTACCGGGGCCGTCGTACTTGAGGGTGAGGACAACCTTGATGGTCCCGTCCGGAAGTTTGCTCAAGACGGGAGTCACGCTGAACTTCTTCGAGGTCGTGGCGGCGCTGCCGGTGGCGGCGCCGAACACTGCGGTCATGGCTGCAAAGCTCATGACCAGAAGAACGAATGTCCGCTTGCGGCGCATCGTCTCACCTTTCACGCGTAGATTGTCGGGAAGAACGTTCTCTCGGAAGCTTGGCCCTTGGGGGCTAGCTAGAACCGAGGAACTACGCTATAATAGCATATTTTATAAGGAAAAGCAATAGCGGTTTAATTGCCGGTCGGGGACCAATGCCAGGCTTCGGCTTGGTAATTTTTATAACCGAACTTGTCAGCGTTGCCGCTTAGCCACGCCCAGACGGTATTGCCCGGTACAGGACCCGGAGTTGATGGCAGATCGCCAAAATCAATAGCCAATCCCATCTGGTGATTGGAATAGCCAGGCAGGCCTACCCTCACGCCGTCGCAAGGACATAGCGACTGCTGATGGGACATAGTCCTGAATCCGCTGGTGGCCGTAAGCGAAACCCCGCTGGCTTTAGCGGCCTGAGCCATAGCATAGACTGCTCCCGAGACCCTGGAATTAACCACTACCCCTCCTCCGGCTCCGCTTACTCCAAAACCCCCATTGCTTTCTTGGGAAGTGCTGGGGACCGCAGGCACGGAACAAATCCGGATTTTTACCAGCTGACCGGTGTGGTAGCCATCTTGAATGCCCAAATCCTTAGTGTTTGGCGCACAGGCGACACTCTGCGAGTCATTAAACAGACTGGCCATATCCACTGATCCGGCTGCTACTTGAGTAGCAGCCGAGGGCGCGGCCGAATCATTCAAGCCGTTATCGGAGGTGTAGCCATATAAGTTGCCAAGGCCGCCCCTGATAGAAGTATCCAGCAGAGCACAGTTATATATCTGTTGGGCTAGGCTGTCGTTGTCTGTCTTGCTGTAGACGTATTGGTACCAGCTGTCAGAATTAGTAACTAAATCCCAAGTCAGTTCGCTATCGGGGATATTCTTATCTTTGAGAACCTGCTGGATATTGGTGCTGCTTTGAGGGGTCGCCAGTAGAGGGTCTCCGTAGCACTGGGATGGAAAATCAAAGGTGTGTATGCCGGCAAAATTGGAAGCCGCATAGCCACTGGGAGCAGCCGCGGCCGCATGGTGGAAGGCTAATCCGAAAATAGAACCAAAGCCGGAAGCAAAACCAACTAAACGGTTGGATATATTTGAAAGGCTGAGATCGCTGATGGCAAACGATGCTCGATAAGCCAGCGAGTCCGGATTAGACAGAGAGAACAGTTTGGTCGCCACGGAGGTTTGAGAATTTTTATCTTGCAGATAGCCGTTAAGAGCCAAGGTAGACTCAGCCATGCTCTGTGGAGTGGTAAGACTAGCGCCGTTAGCCCTAGAGCTGGCCTCGGCCGAGTAGGCGCCGCCCTGGATCACCCAGTTTATAAAAACACCAGCCTGCTCTGTGCCGGACATGATCGGCCCGGCGCCCAGGAAGGCGGTAATCTTAAGTGTCACGTACTCCATAAATTTGGTAATGTCGTCGGATATTCCCAGGGCAGAAAGTATCGGTTTTATAGTCGAGGTTGCCAACCCGGATAATCTGCCTAGCATGTTGTTGGCGAGGCTAAGCAGATCGCCAAGGAGCGGTATATCTCGTACCTTTCCATAGGCAGTAAGGAGGGGGTGGATGACACCGCCGATACTACTGTTATAGGCGGTTTGTATTTTATTAGCGTTGGTGCTGCTGCCGATCTGTTTGTCCGGGCACAGATAAGCGAAAGAAAACCTTGGATCCTTGTCGGCTAGGCTGGGGTCTTTTTGCAGCTTAGCCTGGTTTTCTGGTGTGCAGTAAAATTTGGCTTTATCAGAATCGGTCAGTTTGGTGGGGTCGGCGGCCGCATTGACTGATTTAGGCCAGCCAAGCGCCGTAAAAGGTGTACCGTCTCCACTACCGGCAATAACTTTGGTGTAGCCTTCGCTGGAGGCTGCCGGTCCGATGACTTTCATAAACTCATTGACCTGCTGTCCGTTGACTTGGCCGGTCTTCAACTGATCGCTGGCCGTCTGGAAAACCTGGTAAAGCCCCATAGCCTGTATGCCTCTGGCAACCGCCACGGACTTGCTGATATCGTTGTTTTGGATAGCTTTATCGATACCCTTCAGACTATCCAGGGTAGAGACTATATTTAAAGCATTTATGACAGGTGCTGCCTTTTGCAGGATATCGGCCGTTACTTTCTTAACCATATCGGCAGCCGGCTGAAGGTCAATGACAACCTTGCTGTCTATCGTCTTGCCGGTTGAAGGGTCTATTTCTTTTACGGAGTCTCCAGGGTTGGTGGTGCTGTTGCCTGCCAGGTCCCTATTGCTCTGATTTTGGGGGTCTGCTGGATCCTCGCTGAATGTACACGAGGATATACCAAACAGGCAACGTACGAACTTTCCGGACTTTGTACTTTCCGGAATGGCGGCAGCGATTATATTGTTGCGAATCTTTATTTTACTATCATCAATCTTATTGCGGGTTTTCTCAAAAAAGCGCCAGTTTCGTACCCCCGTCATATTCTGGATGGATTTTCTGATCTGCCGCCGCTGGAAAACCTGCCAATGGTGAGTGTTATTGTCTACAACCGCCTTTATTTCTTTGCGGGCGGATTTATCGTTAGCAAAGACCTTGGTATCAAGCATGGCTTGGTATTTGTTGAGGACTTTTATATTGCCATTGGCAATACCCTCATAATCGGCAATCGGTATATCCTTGCCCGGCTCAATCATTGTCTTCTCGCCGTTGATGTTAATTATTCCGGGGCGCACTTTACCGTCGGCTGTGAAAACAGAGGTAAACTTAATACCATGCTTTTCAAAAACATCCTGCTCGAACGACGAGGTTCGCAGCGTGCGGTACCAGTCCAGCGCCAGTTGGTTAATCGTAAATCCATGATTGACCCGGCTAGCCCGAAACAAGGCATTCTCCTCTTTACCTGGGGTCATATCCGGGTTATTGCCCCAGTCCATCAACCTCATCTGTATGTAGGCACGCGTCCAAGCCTGAGAGCGCCTATCTTCCACCCCGTTAAGCCGGGCGAAGGTGCGGGCCGAAACATTCTCCATGATACCGTTTAGCTTAAAGGTGCTGAAAAAACTGCCAAAAGAGAGCAGTCCGCCGACAAGGGCTACGCTTATTAAGCCCAGAAGCGCCCGTCGCTGGCCAAAAAATCCTAGGCGGTTTTTAGCAAGCGGGCTTTTGTTATAGCCTTTGCCTACCTTGTTCTCATGGCCTGAGCCTCCGGAGTAATTAAAACCGGCAGCTGCAGCCTCCTCTTTGGCTAAGTTTTCCCGAGGAGAAGCCGATTGTTTGCCTTCCGATTCCGGATTGCTATTGCCAGATGGTTGAGCATCGTCAGCTTTGGAGGGCTGGTTGCCGGGAGTATCGTAAGTAGACTCATTAATGTCAGACGCCGAAGTTTGGCTGCCTGGTTTTTGGGGGTCTGCCGTCGTATCATTTGATTCCCCGCCGCCCCCGCTATTGGGACTCGCCCCTTGGCTGCCGTAGCTTGTATTTTTGTCGTCCTCGCCACTTTCTCTAGTGCCGGCTGTAGGCTGGGATTGTCCCATATTAGGGTTACTCTGGGCAGTATTTGGAACTGATTGATTATTACTTTGAGTCGCCTCTTGGTTATCAGCCCTACCAGTATTCTGATCACCTCTGCCGGTCTCTGCAGGCCCATCCTCACTTTTATTTTTAGAGCCACCCCACGGTTCAGAAGTTTGACTCCCCGGAGAGTCGTACGGCGACTGAGCCGGTTGCATATTGCCGTAGCTTGACGGCGCACTTGGCGCCGGTTCAGGCGCCGGGCTGTTCGCATTAATCGCTGGAGCGTTTTGAGTAGAGCTGGAAGAAACGGGGGTTGCAGAGTCAATTTTTGTCTCGGTTTCAACGTTGGCCTTTAGCCTGATGCGGGTCCGCCGGCCCCTTCCGCCAGAGTTTTGACTAGAATTGCCCTGCTGACGAGGGTCTAGGGTCACATTAGCCATAGCTTATATAGCCTTAAGCTCCCGGGGGCTGGATCTCATTGGTAGCGGGAGTGAGGGGAGTAGGGCTATATTGAGGTAAGACATTGGGATTCGCTGGAGTTTGTTGAGTTGGCACCGGCGTGGTGCTGATTAGATCGGCCTCAGTTTGGCTGGGTATGATCTGGATGTGCACGTGGTTTTGACCGGCGAAAAATAAGCCTTGGCCGACTGGAAATTGACTGAGGCGTTTCTTCTCTTCGCTAGTCAGCTTAAAGACGTCGGCCAGGACGTCCACAGCCGTTGGTGACTGCTTAAGCAGCAGCTGCATGCTGGCATTGGCCACAATTGCCCGGCCCATACGGCTGGCCATAAAGTCCTCCACATCCTGGGTTATGGTAGTGATGCCGAGGTTATATTTGCGGGCCCGTTTGGCCAAGGAGAATAAAAAGTTTGCACTGTCTTCGTATTTCATCAGCTGCCAGGCCTCGTCGACTATAAGCATGCGGCGCTTTTTATCCACTTTGGTGCGGTTCCATATATGGTTCAGCACGATATACATAGCCACGGGGCGCAGCTCGTCCTCCAGATCGCGAATGTTGAAAACTACCATGGAGTTATTGACGTTGACGTTGCTGGGCTGGCTGAAGATGCCCGCGAAGGTGCCGCTAGTGTATTTTCGCAGACGCTGCGCCAGCTGCGGCCCAGTGCCGCCCATGTGCAGGAGTGTTTCATAAAGATCACTGATGGTCGGCGGCGGCGAACCATGCGTCAGCGGATCATTAGTAATACCGGCTTTGGCATAAGTCTCAATCAAGGCGGCATCCAGATCAGCCTCTTCTGCCGGGGTAAGGGCCGGCATCATGGTCGTTCCGCCCTGCTGCTGCACCTGAGCCTGAGCCCCGCCCATCATTAGGCGCAGCAAGCCGTGCAGGGTAATCAGGTTGGAGCGCAGGGGGTTGTCGGACTCCTCAGAGTCGACCACTTGCGGCAAGTCAAACGGATTGATGCGCGTGCTGGAATTAAGGCTGAGGCGCACATAAGCCCCGCCGACAGCGTCGCACATTTTCTGGTACTCGTTTTCAGGATCGATTATAAAGATTTCGGTACCGAACATCATGCTGCGCAGAGCCTCAAGTTTTACGGCAAAGCTTTTACCGGCGCCGGATTTGGCAAAAACTACGCTGTTGCCGTTTTCTAAACTGAAGCGGTCAAAAATAACCAGACCGGAGTTATGCATATTGATGCCGTACAAAATGCCGTTTTCCTGCGTCAAATCGGCCGATGTGAATGGGAAGCTGGTCGACAGGGCGCCGGTATTCATATTGCGGTAGATCTGCAGTTGGTCGGCAAACTGCGGCACTACGCTATTTAGGGCCTGCTCCTGCTGGGCGGTGGCCGGCTTGGAGTAGACTAGCTGCTGGCCGAGCAGCGACTCAACTTTGTGGCTAACGAACTCCAGTTCTTCCATTGAGCTGCCATAAATAGTGAAGTACAGGCCGAAGCGGAAAAAACGTTCCTCGCCCACCTGCAGTTTATCGCGCATCTCCTCGGCATCCTGCACAGCAGCTTGCTTACCGGGGTCGCGCACCCTGCCCTTTTCGGAATCTATCTGGATACCGGCTTCTAGCTGAGAAACTTTTTTGCGCAGATTATCCAGTACGATCTCGCTTCGCACGGGCTGGACTATAAGCGAAAGGTCGATGACTTCATCGAGGTTCACCATGCCGGAAAGCCAGCCGGTGTAAAGTTGGCGCGGGTAACCGTACACATAATAAGTTCGGGCGTAGCGCGTGCCCAACTGAAAATAATTGCCGGCAAACTCCAGCGAACTGGGAGCAATAAAGTCGCGTAGAGCCGTAATGCCTTTAGCGAAAGCAGCGCTGACCTCCTGCTGTTCGCGGGCCTGCTGAAGAACGGCCGGGTCTACCTGGGGCTGCTTCCTTTTGCCAAGTAAGCCCATTAGCTTACCTCCCGATCAAGATTAGGCTGAGGAGCCGCCCCGGCTCCGCCCGTGATAACCGAAGCGGTCATATTCTCGAAGTTTTTAAGCTGCTGGCGGGTAGCCGTATCCGGGTTATAGGCGCCGTAATAAAGCTCAATCAGTTCCTCGGTATCAAGCGGCAGACTCTGTACGCCGCACTGCTGCAGCCCCTGCATGACGGCCTGAACCCGGTTGCGCAGTTCGGTCTTGGCGTTTTCCAGGTGGGTTTCGTCTATGGTGATGTGAGGAATCTTATTGGGCGTAAACATCTCTGATAAGCCGCCAAAAAAGCTTTTCGATTGGCGCAGGGCGCTTCTGGCTTTTTCGTCCGGGTCCGGGTACTGGATGACTACATAAAAGCGCTTATCCATGATGTTTGTCTGTTGGGCAATGTTAGCCAGAAAGTCGATGTAATCATCCATCAAAAGACCAAGCAGCATGTTGTCGTGCTCGCCGCGGATTTTGGCTAGTTTCTCCAGGTAAGGCCGGATATCGACCCGTTGGCTGCGGATAAAAATTTGGACTGGAAAATATAGTGAGTTTAAGAATCCCTGGTAGCTGAATTCCACTGCTTCCCTTTCCTGGGGACTCATCAGATCAAAGTTGATCGATTTGCACATAACTACCGCCCGGAAAGTTCCGTCGTTCATAATGACGATACCGTCACGAATCTCGCCTATTAACAGCGTATTTTGAGTGGAGTTGGGATTATTTTTAACAGCCGCCGCGCCTGTTTGCGCGGGCATGGGTTGGCCGCCAGCCGCGGCTGGAGTGGTCTGATAATTTGTAGGAGCGTCATTCATTTTTTACCCACCCGCTGGTACTGAATTTTAGTTTTAACTGGCTGCTGATGCCGCTTCACCCCGGGGATTGCGGTTTGCCAAACTCGCGATAGAAGCCACGCTTAAATCATTACCACTTTGGGCTAGCTCCAGTTTATCAGTTTGGCCTTCGGCTGTCACTCTGTTAGGGCTTCCTGATTTAAGGTCGTGAATTAAGCCGGATTTAGCACTGCGGTGGATCTCGTAAATTGGCCGCAAGTCATGGATCTTCTCCTCATGTGGATGGATTTCCTGTAGCCTTTCTATTTGTTCGGGTTCGGGAATTAGAGATTTTGGGGGCCTCTTTGCTGCTTCGGCTGCGGCCTTGGCGGCGGCAGTCTCAGCCGCCAAACGAGCCTGGTTTAACCGCTCGGCCATCTGTTGACGCCTTGCTTCTTCAGCTTGGACAATCATGTTCTGGAAGTTTTGAGCAGTAGGATTGCTTTGTTCGTCTAGCATGTCATCGGCGGCGTGCACATCAATTTCCGGTACTTCCATGGCCATGTTCTCGGCGGCAATCAGCCGATCGGACTCATCTTGGGCGGAAAAGTAATTTGGTTCGGCATTAAGGTTTACGTTAATGTTTTTAACCGCCCAGCCGCGACTATCAAGGGTGGTGGCGAGAGCCTGCAGCCGGCTGGTTACCTCGCCCTGGCTGAAGCTTTTAGTCAGCTGCCTCATGACTTTCTTGGGCACGGTAATGGTTACCAGCTCGGTAATACCGGACTGGTCCCAGATACGCACATGCGGTTTTAGAAAAAAGCGCACGCGCGACAACAGCCACACCTCAGTCGGCTGTTCCCGGCCAAGGGGAGAGGCTAAAACACCGAACAGAATCATCGGAAACAGTAAAGCTAAAATTAAAACCCACTTAAAAGGTCCTAGGGCTGTGACAGTCAGAAGCTTGAAGTTGATGAAGCCGCAGATTACGGCTATCCCGGCATAAACCAAGCCCTTGAAGGTCAGCGGTCCCAGCAGTTTATCCTCGGCCTCAATATCCTGGATTACCTTATATACTGCCATTACTTATTCTCCTCATCAGGTTCGGTTGCTGGCGCCTCGGGAGATTCACTCGGCCGGATAGTTGCTCCAGGGGGTGGCGTTGAGACTGAACTTGGTGGTGGAGTCCATTGAGGGCGCGGTCTATCCATCAGGCCGGAATTTTCCAGCGATTTGTTGAATTCAGATTTCATTGCCGGTCTCAAGCGATCTGTTAGACCGCCCATAGACTCTGAAGAAATCTTGACTTCAATCGGGGCGCCTGTGCCGGTGGCGCTTCCGCTTACGTTCTCTGCTCGGTTTCGATGATTGACTATTAGCTCGTTGGGGGAAGCGTTTCTGGTGCCGGCTGCCCCGGAACCAGCACTTCTAGAACGGTCACCGGTATGGTCATCTGCGCCACCACCACCTCCTCCGAGGGAGGGGTCCGATGGTAGCCCTCCTGAAGCGCTCGGCCCCGCAGGAGTTTCCGGACCGTCACTAGGCGATGGCGGCGAAGATCCGCTGGTTGGTGGAGTTGGAGGCGAGCCAGCTGGTGGCGGACTGCCTGATGGTGGTGGGCCGCCTGGAGGCGGTGGTGGCGGGGGGCCATCATCGTCTTCGTCGCCAAGGGCTCTTGACTTTGGTCGTGCCCAAGCGACATGTTCCTCTAATTTTTGGCGGTCGCCGGCCATGTCAACCAAATTGTCCACGGTTATGTTTTTCCCATCTAGCGTTTTGGCGCCGGATTCGGCCAACATCCTATTGATAATATCTTCCTTCTCACCCCTGAAAGGCGCAAATTGACCCACACCGCCCGGACCCAAGGCCACCAGTTTAGCGAATTGTTTGAGCAGCAAGGCATCACCTATTGCTTGCTGTGTTTCCTTGTCACCGGAGCGCTGGTGTCGTTGCTGGCGCTGCCAGAAGCCTAGGCTCTGAGGAGATAACTCATTCAGCGTAGCGTCCTTGGCCATTACGTATAGGGTGCGCTCCGGGTCATCCATTCTAATCGTCCCGGCCTCAAGATCTTTGGGAGTATGTCCTTCTACCAAAGCCTTATCGTACAAGAAGGCCGCCAATGGGTTCTTCTTTGGATCGGGCCTTTCTTTATCATATTTGTACTGTAGGACATGGGTCTGAAGGTCGTAGTTGCTTTGGGCTATGGTGCCATACTTGTCGCTGCCGCCAATATACTCTTCCCAGACGGTGTTGCCGGTTGATGTCTTGGTGCGGAATACGCGGGTACCCGCCTCTGGTCCGTGGGTGACTACATTGTTTTCAATCTCAGGGTTAGAACTGGTTGCAACAAGTAGATCTATGGCCATTTGCGAGACACGCTTATCTCCACTGTTAGCAATTGAAGTTAAATCAACCAAGGCCTGTTTGGCGGCGGCGACGCCCGGTTCCCACCTGGCCTCCTTTTCTTCACCCCTGGCATTTGTGTATTTTTTGGCTTTTCTGTTCTTATTTTCCGGCAATCCGGGCAGGAAGGCTTTGTCTTCCTCATCGACGGCATAACCATGTTCTTGGGCCAGGTCAAACATCCTTCTGTCGAAGGCTTCAGCATCTTGCTTCCTCTCACCTGCCCAGGTAGCACCCTCCCGTAAGGCCTGTGCGCGGCCGTGGGCCGTGGGCATCAAGTGCTGAGAACCAAGCCTCCCCGCCAGCCTGCCCCTCAATATGGGGATTGGGATACTTTTCCCTCTTACTTTGGCCCTGCTGACCCCATACTTTTTATCATAAGGATCATACCTTTCACGGGCCATCCTGCCCTTCCAGTAGTTATTGAAGTCCTGCCCGACAAGCCTATTGCCGCTATCACGGAGCCTTTTGGTTAGGCCGCTTTCGCCGGCATTTCGATAAGCCGCAGAGAGGAACGATCCGCCCCACTTGAAGGCCTTTGGCAGTATGGCGTAAGGTGCAAAGAATCCTATTAATACCATAACAAAATCTAGAACTCCCGGAGGTTGAAGTCCCCCCGCCACATAGGCAAAAATACGCCCTCCATAAATCACAGATATCATGATTGGGAAGAGAAGCAGTATTTTGGTGAAGTTATCCGTCCATAACTTCCAGTACTTCTGTGTCCCGGAACCCGGGAAAACCCATAGGAGGAGTGCAATAGGCGATACCATAACTAGGGTGATGATCAACGCATTTCGGAACAGCAAAGTAGCCAGTGCTACTAATACCGACATAAAGACCCCAAAGGCCGCCAAAGCGACCCCGGGAAGAAATAGAAAGCCGAGGGTGGGGGCTGCAAACAAAAGAGCCACTAATGTAACGGACGTTACACCTGCCCACACCGGGTTAAGATGGTTTAGCAAACTACCTAAATCCAAATTACCAGCCCCTCCAAATGGCGCGGCCATTATCTGGCCTATCCCCTCCCCTGCGTGGTTTGCTAGCCCAATTATCCACTGGCATAAATCCCATGAAATCTGCATACCTATGACGGCGATCACTAGCCTTGGCAGCATTTTTTTGACCGTGTAGGCATCCAGCCGTTGGCTGCCTATTGCCTGTGCAAAAACCATAATTAACATCACAATCACAAGCATGGACGATACTAAGTTTTTGAAGATCGCCCATACTTTGTGTACATCCGGCGTTAAGAATTTCTGGGTCTTGAAATTTAGCTGATCTTCAACTAATTTATTGAGTCCATCGGCAGTTTTACTAATAGCTGTTATTACAGGACAGGCAAGCCATTCCAGAGTCGTGTTGCTATTAAGGATGCAAGCGGAAGTATCGTCTGTAGTTGATGATGAGGTAGATGACGAGGGCCCGGTGCCGCTTGAAGCGCCGGCAATCCTAATTGTCTTGAAGCTTCCATCTAAGACATTACAACCGGCTGAAAAACCGAACTCAGGCTTATTGAGAGCCGGATATTGACCAGGGATGTTAGAGGTGTTGAACCCAATGTCTTGCAGCTCATAGTATTTTCCGGTGCTACTCCCGCTAGAGTCCAGTAAGATTGCCCGTAGAGTTGAGGTACCGCAAGCAGAACCCGACAAGTAGAGAAGGCCGGAGCCTTGGTCAAACGTATACTGGTCTTGGGCCCCATCTAGAGTTGATATGCTGGCTCCGTTCCATTTGAAGAGAGCCTCCGCCACGCCGTCTGGGTTGCTTATTTTAGCCTTAAATAATACACCTTGGCAGGCACCCGCTGCTCCCTTAAAACCTAGTTTTACTTCCGCATCTAGGCCCAGCGTGGTTTGGCCGTTGGCGGCCGTGGCGCTAAAACTTCCGGCAGGGCTGACGTTGATGCCGTAACCGATGTTTGTCTTAAGCTTATCGGGATTAGAAACAATCGTATCGGGCCGGCAAAAGTCCGAGCCGTTTGGGGCGTAATTACGAATATTATCAGAAACCACATTCTTATCAGTGAAGGTCACCTCGCCGATACTGTTGAAGTTGGCTTTGATGTTACCGCGGTC
>JAQGHE010000005.1 GCA_028288985.1 Candidatus Saccharimonadota bacterium | reverse complement strand
TATGTCGCATCGCTTCGGCGAACAAACCGAAGAGGGTTTAATGATTAACGTGCCCCTGCGCCATCAGGATATTGCCAGCTCTATAAATGCCAGCCGCGAAACGGCCAGCCGGGAACTTGCCAAGCTGGAACAGCGAGGATTGATTAAAACCAAGCAGTTTTACATTACGCTCAAAGACGTCGATGCGCTGCAATCCTTATTATAAAAATTGACTATTGCCAAACCGATTTAAGCCGGTCTGGTGGGGGCCGGCCTGAAGGCCGGCCCCCCTTTGTTGCTAAAGAAGTCCACAGTATCTGGCGGTGTTGGGCCAAGGCCCAAAGCCGCGCGATTTGAGAGCCTTTTCTGCTGCCCAGATCTGCTCCAGCGGGCTCCAGTAATTGGCCGTCCCTTTTGCTTGGTAGAGACGAGGCGCATATGTCTGCTGGAAGCTGCGATCCATTTGCAGCCCACCGTAGTACGGAGCTCCTGTATCCGTCCAACTGCCTTCGTAGTGGTGGATGCACAAAAACTGCTTCAGATGCGGCGGGTGCTGCGCCCGGAACCTGGTGAGAGCGGCGATGTGTTTCCACATGACTGCTTCTCTCTTCAAGCGCGGGACGCTCATGGAGCTAAGGTGCCGGACCTTTGGAGGTCGGATCGTAGCGCCCATGACAGCCGCCCAGTTCATGCTGGTCCGAAGGTAGCTGGCGATCTTGCCGCTCAGCCATCTGACCGCTTTGGCGCGAGCCTCAAAGCTGACCCCCACCTGTGCGGCAGGCTGGGTCTGAACGGGCAGAACGTAATGCCTGACGATTGATGAACCGACAATGTGCCGAGGCGGATCATCGGTCACCGGTGCCGGAATTTGGTCCGGCTGGGTAACGCTTACCGGCGGGTCAGAAGGTGTTGCTTCCCCGACGACAGGGCCAGTGGCGAAGCCACTTTGTCCACCGTACGTCAGCAATACGCAGCAGGTCACGGCCGCGCATACCGCATTCCGACGGATCGACATAAAGGTCGTCCTCTCTTTTGGTGTACTACAAATTTCCCCGTTGGGCCATCTGTTTGCAACTGATTGTCAGCTTGTAAGCTGTAGACACTAAAGGCTTCTATCCTTCGGCTGAGCTTAAAGTGCGAGCACCCGAGAGTGGTGTAGGCGGCGTTCTTGGAGGTTCATCCTACTTTCTCAGACGCATAATTGTCGCACTGGTTTGACAATAGTCACTACGAAGTTTAACGCTCTATGACAATTTTTTCAAGAGGTAAAAACGCTCCAGGTTACCCTTTGCGCCGGCTACTTCGCTGTCGGATTTGGCTTTGATGATGAACATTTGTTTTACCCAGGTTTCAAAATCCTTCAGTATCCGACGCCGTAAGGTATCGTTTTTGATCACACCTTTATGAACATCCTTGGTCCCGGCCTCAAACTGCGGCTTCAGCATGGCTGCAATCTGCGTATTGCTGCCGGCAAGGTGAGCGATCTTAGGCAGTATTTCCCGCAGGCTTATAAAGCTGACATCTATAAGCACGATGTCCGGAGGAGGACTGATCTTGTCTATATCCCGGATATCAGTTTTCTCCCGCAGCTCTACTTTCAGATTAGTTCTTAAAGATGGGTGCATTTGCCCGGTACCTACATCAACAGCTATCACCTTTAGGGCTCCGTGCTTCAGGGCATAATCGGTAAAGCCGCCGGTGCTGCTCCCCACGTCAAGTACTGTCTTATCTTTAAAGTCCAGCCCCAGCACGCCGGCGGCGCTGGCAAGCTTAAGAGCTGCCCGGCTGACATACTGCGCCTCTTGCGCCATAGTAAGGTGGTTTTGTATGTCGATTTTGTGTCCGGGCTTAGTGACGACCTTCCCGTCCACCTGCACCTTTCCAAGCTTGATATAACTCTCCGCCTGCGAGCGGGTACTAACTAAACCTCTACTTACTAAGGCCTGATCCAGCCGAATCTTATCCACCGGAACCAACCCTTGCTGCCACTTTGCGCAGCCCGTCCTCTTGCCGGCGGGCGGAAACCAAGCTTAGCGATTTGAATTTTATAGTCTCACCCTCCAGCAGACTGGCTCCGCCCCGCCGCCGGATATGGGGCAAAAACTGATCGTCAACATAAGGATCTTTCAGCGCCCATCGGGCCTCGATATCCTTAAACCAGGCAAGCGCCTCCTGGTGAATCGCCAAAAGCTCTGGGCTGGGTTCTATCAAGCTGACAGGAACGTTCCTGGGCCCTAGCTCTATCAGTTTGCCAACTTTGATTTCCAACTGCTGAAAAGTTGAGAATTTAGTGTAAAAAGTCTCGATAATTTCCTGGCTGCTCAAATCCGCTACGAACCAGGGGATAACGGTTATATGGAGGGCTCCAACTTTAAAAATAGAGCCTTCCGGAAGATTATCCAGCAAAAAAACCAGCCAAAACCGCGGACGATCAGCTTTTGATGCGCTCACGGTAAGCCCCGGTTGAGGTATCCACACTAATCAGATCATCCTGCTTGATGAATGATGGCACCTTAGTGACTAAACCTGTTTCTAGCGTGGCATCCTTGGTTATGGCGCTACTGGTATCGCCTTTTACGGCGTTCTCTGTATAGGTCACTTTTAGGGGGACGTTTTTGGGCAACTCTACCCCTATTACCCGCCCGTCAAAAAGCAACGCCGATACTTGGTCGCCCTCTTTCATGTAGGAAGACTTATCTTCCATCTCATCGGCGGGCAATGAGAATTGCTCGTAATTATCGGTGTCCATAAAATAAAAATTATTGTCGTCGCTATATAAATATTGGACACTACGGCTGACGACATCGGCGCTATCCAGCTGCTCGTTCCCTTTGAAGGTCTTCTCTAAAACTTTACCGTCAAGCAGGCTTTTAATGCGCACGTTGACGATCGAGCCGCCGCGCCCCATGACTTTCTGGCTGTATTCCACCACCCTGTATGGCATGCCATCCAACTGAAAGATGGTGCCTTTTTTTAGATTGGTGATGCTTAAAGCCATTTGCCGCTTCTTTCTACTTTAGGTTTGCCATAACTTGCTCTATCTGGGCCCCCAGGTGAGCTACCTCAATCGGGCTAAACATATCCGATTGGCTGGCGGCTAAAATGTTAGCCTGGGCACTTACCAGCCATTTTTTGGCTATCTTGGCGTTTTTTAGCTGGTCTTCTCTGGTTTCGGAAAGCTCATAGTCCTGAGCATAGATCCGTGCATCATTGAGGTTCTGACGCAGCTGCTCGATTACAGCCCGCTCGCGCTTCCCGAGTTTGTAGATGTCTACTCTAGACAGTACCCGCCTTACCTGCGCCTCAATCCGTTTGATTGCTACTGACGGTGCTTGATCTTCCACCCAGACTACCTATTACCCGTGGGAAACAAATGGTAATAGAGCAAGGTGCCGGGCGCGCTTGATAGCCCGCGATAGCTGACGTTGTTTGCTTTCGGTTAAGCCGGTTTTTTTGCGTTGCTCAATCTGGCCATATTGGTTAACGTATCGCTGCAAGTTTTTGAAATCCTTGTAGTCAAAAAACGCTATGTCCGTCTTGTGTTTAAAAATCTTTGCCATTAATCCTCCTGCGGAATTATCAATACATTAACTAGCTTGGGTTTGTTACTTCTAGCCAAGCACTCCTCGGCGATAGCATCCATTGCATGCTGTGTCTCTTCGTCAAGACCCAGCTCTCTTTCCGCCAGCTCCACATCTTCAGGTTTATACTTTTCTTCCATAATTTTCCTTAAAATGGGATGTCGTCCAGATTGATCGGCTCATCACCGATGTCCTCTATGACTACATCGTCGCTTTTCTTGCCGGAACTTTTCTTAGCGGCAACCGGTACGCTCGTGGCCGGCTCATCGCCGCCAGCTTGCGCTCCGCCTCCGCCGCCCAGGAAGGTTACATCCTGAGCAACCACTTCTACTTTGCTGCGTTTTTGGCCGTCCTGTTCCCAGCTGCGGCTCTGAAGCCGTCCACTGACTAGCGCTGGCCGTCCTTTGGTTAAATATTGTGCCACTCGTTCACCCAGGGCCGCCCACGCAACTACGTCTATAAAGTCCGTAGCTTCCGTCCAGTTGCCATCCGCTCCCTTATAGCTGCGGTTTAGCGCCAGGCTAAAGCTGCAGACGCTTTGGCCGTTAGGCGTAGTGCGTAGCTCTGGATCGCGAGTTAAGTTGCCCATTAATGTTACTTGGTTAAAGCTGCGTGCCATTTAGTACTCCTCTTTTGCAATATATTCTACTCTATTCTTCATCTTCTTCGGCATCTTCATCTGAATCACCGCGCTCAGCAACTTTCTTAGCCTTTTCTTCGCGGGCGGCTTCGGCCTTAGCGATCGCCTTAAAATCCGGTCGTGTAATCAGAAATCGGATGATTTCGTCGGTGATGTTAAATGTTTGCTCAACTTTAGCAACATTCTCTCCAGGCATATCCACCGTATAAAAAACATATACGGCAAAGTCCTGTTTGCTGATTGGATAGGCCAGTTTACGCTTTCCCCAATTGTCGGTTTTGGTGATTTTGCCTTTGCTATCTTCGATAATTTTTTTAATACGGCTTTCGGCTTTTTCCAGATCAATTTCAAGATCAGGGTGATAAAGCACCGCTATTTCATATGTGTTCAATATGAACTCCTTCTTTGGTCATCGGGCCAGCTGCCAATTAGATGCGCTGACCTGAAGTTAAGTTATTTACTCCTGATAGTTATACTCTATTGACCCCTGTTTGTAAAGTGAAGATATCTATAACTTGCGCTTAAGAGGTAATCCTACGCGGCCAAGAGAACTGCCCCTTCTAACTCAAGGTCGCGCTCAATCGTCGCTTGAATATCGTCGTAATATTCCCCAAATAAATGAGCAGGCAAGAATTTATGTACAGAAGCGGTAAGGCCGGGCTTTACAGCACTAACCATTCCCTGTTCCTTAGCTGCATCATATGTGGGCTGAACCGAGGCAATCATTTCGCCCACGGCTCTGTGGATCATCAAATTCCCCAATTCCCTTGTTCGCGCATGATCCATATTTAACTTGGCCCGTAAAAATCTACTCATTTCTCTTTGCGAAAATAACTCAGCTCCCCCTTGCTCCAAGGAGTGTTTTATAAAAAACTTTCCCATGCGATGCTTGCGGAATATGGCCCTGCGTGTTTTGTGACCATCTTCTATGCCTGTTATCCGAGAAATAAATTCATGTTCCTCATCTGTCAGAAGCCTGTCTCTATAGCCATCCTCGTTAAGCTCAATAGCATTCCTGGGTCTTGCCCCAGCTATTGCCAAGATGGCCATATTCGTCTTCTGTACGACGCCCTGCGGCAGATTGGGCCCGTCAAAAAAGTAATGCACACTGCCGGGATAGACGTTGTAGTGCATTATTTCCGGTAGCCGCTCACCGTATGAGTATTTCAGTACTTTTCCCGCCAGATCCTGGAGTTCTTTACGACAATTAGGAAAATTCTGGTGATGAAAGTGAGTTTCAGGGCCATAGGGATCGCCATCCTCAAAATGATCCCGCGTTATATAGATTGGTCTGGCCAAACCGGTAAGCGGGTCCGTGGGTATCGGGACTAAGCGCTCAGACATAGTCCCTGCCTCTCTTCAAACAAAAAACCGCGCTTTTTTGGGGCGCGGATAGAGGTGTCCTATTTGAGTGATAAATAAAGCTTTTGGCTAGTCTTCCCAACATAACTTTCTGCTTTTCATTTTTGTTTGATACCCCTAATGCTTAATATAAGAACTCCACCAGTTTATTGCAAGCACAAAATTACAGCTATAAATGCTTCCGGGATGCCGAAACTTTCTTATAATTAATTATCTGGCATGTCGTCGTAGACATCGCCGTCGCCGGATGGTACCCCAGCTGCTGGCGCGAATACGTCATCCATACTGCGCACCAATACTTCGCGCGGCTTGGCACCATCGGCTTGGCCGATTATACCCTGCTCTTCCATCATGTCCATTAGCCGGGAGGCCCGGCCGTAACCTATACGCAGTTTGCGCTGCAAAAGTGAGGTGCTGGCCTTAGCGCTATCAATAACTACGCGTACGGCATCCTTCCACATATCGTCATCCCCGTCACTATCCATGCTGGCAACTATGCTGCCCTTGCCGTTAAGTTGAACCGGCTGGCTAATGACTTCCTCATCATATTGCGGCGGACGTTGACCACGCAGGAAGTCGCAGATTTTACCAGTTTCTCCGTCATTAATAAGCGCGCCTTGGACGCGCTTTGGTTTGGGAAATTCCGGAATGCTAAACAGCAGGTCGCCGCGCCCCAGCAGTTTCTCGGCACCCATTTGGTCGATTATTGTCCGCGAGTCAATCTGGCTAACTACCGTAAAGGCGATGCGGGCTGGCACGTTAGCCTTAATAAGACCGGTTATAACATCTACACTCGGCCGCTGCGTAGCGATTACCAGGTGGATGCCTGATGCCCGGGCCTTCTGGGCCAGCCGTACAATCAGGGCTTCCACATCGCGGGCGGCCATCATCATAAGATCAGCCAGCTCGTCGATAACAATCACGATATAGGGCATACCCTCTTCTTTCTTAAGGCTGTTATATTCGCCGATGTTGCGCTTGCCAACTTCGGCAAAAGCCTTAAGCCTGCGTTCCATTTCGGCTACCGCCCATTTTAGGGCGCTGATGCATTTCTCCGGCTCGGTGATTACCGGTGCCAGCAAATGTGGAATGTCGGCATAGGGGGCCATTTCAACCTGTTTCGGATCAACCAAAATCAGTTTCATATCGGCCGGGCTATTGCGGTAAAGCAGGCTCGTCAGCAGAGTGTTGATCATTACGGATTTACCGGCACCGGTCTGGCCGGCTATCAAAAGGTGAGGCATTTTCTCCAGATCACCCACCATCGGGTGCCCAGCAATGTCCTTACCAATCACAAAGCCCAGCGGACTTTTGAGCTCGCGCCACTCCGGGCTGGATAGCAAGCCGTGCAGGGTAACTGTCGCGGCCTTAACATTCGGTACCTCCACACCAACAGAACGCATTCCGGGAATCGGCGCTTCCATACGGATGCTGTTGGCGGCTAGATCGAGTTTTTGGTTATCTTCCAAAGCCGTCAGTTTTGATAACTTTACCCCTGTTGGAGGTTTGATGGTGTACTGCGTTACGCGCGGGCCGACATTGGCTCCCTCAACTTCGACATCAATGTTGAAGTTACCAAAAGTATCTTTAATAATTTCGGCGTTGCCGGCCACGTTGCCAGCGTCGGCCTTATCCTGCTTGTCGCTCAGCAAACTTAGTGATGGGAACTGCCAATCCGGATCACTGGCTACCGTCAGGGCGGCGTGGTCTTGATCAGGCGCTAGTTTTTGGGCGGTATTGCGCAGTGAAGACATGCGAGCAGCCGGATTATGATGCTCTACCGGTACGCCTTCGTGCAGCTGAAAGCCGGGCGCAACTTTCTTTTTCAGATCAGCCAGGTCTTCGCTGGCGCCCTCTTCATCAGATTTTTCACGCTTGAGGGGCTCCAGCAGTTTAAGCAAAACCTTAGGTTCAATGGCAAAGGTAAACATGGCCGCGAAAACAGTCAGGATAAAGAAGATTAGTGATGCCAGGAACTTGCCCATAGCCTGCTCCACAGCACCCCCGATAGCCTTCCCCACTGCACCGCCGTGGCCGCCGGCCATCAGGCCAGTCGCAGCATCAGTATGCAAAAATGTGGCGTGCAGCCAGCCGGCAAAGAAGATCCAAAGAGCCGCTACACCTAGAATTTTAGGAAATGGGATGCGCTGATCTTCGCTTAAGAATTTCAGGCCGCCCAAATATATAAGAGTTAGCGGCGCTATAAACGTAGCCGCACCTATAACAGACCAGAAGCCATCCCATAAACTCTTAGGGACCTGTGCGTTTATAAAGGCACCAAACATCAGAACTATACCGATAATTATCAGCATAACTGCTGCAAAACCGCGCCAAAAGCTGCTAGTCTTTTTTGGCGCTTCCTTCTTTTTACTTTTGGGCGGACGCCCTCGTTTTGCTTTTTTTGCCATTACTAGAGTGATTATACCTTAAGCGCCAAGGCATTAATTGTCTTAGCGTTGTTGTAATTATAACACAATAATGCTTATGCTGTCAACTACTGGGAGCCTGTATAAAATGTGCCGTAGCGTTCTCTGAGGACAGAATCGGCTCGCTGACGTGCCTCCTCCGCAGAAAATTGTTCTTTATCCCATAGTGCACTTGCCATATCAATCTTAAGCAAAGGGAAACCTTTGGCGCCGTATTGATGAAATTGAGGGTCGACTTTACTTACCTCAAATCTCCCCATTATTTTTTCGGTAAAAGGAACATCGTCTTCCAATGCATCCCCTTCCGGATCAGATAATATTTTGTCCAACTGCTCTTGGAGAACTTGAGCTACTATATCGGCCCTATCCTTAGGGCCCACATACACGGTGGCTTCTTTGCCAGGCTGGCCGTCTTTTTTTCCGCCACCTTTACCAATTTTAAAGGTAACAATGGTACCTGCGGCAACCTGTTCTTCTAAGCAATCACTAATCTTCTTAATGATTTCGGGGTTATCAGCATCGAAGTTCAAGTGCAGCTTCCACCCTTGGGCACGATTAGTGGCCCTTTCTCCACGCTCGGACTGCAACCTATCCTTCAGCCAGCCAGGAACAGGTGTTTCTGTTCGCCGTGGGTGGTGGTTTACGGGAGATGAGTCCGGAGATATCATATTTATTTTTAGTTTAACTTATTGAACATTACCATAAACACTTTAAAATGTCAATGAGAGGAGACCCTTAGGCGTATAGCTAGTCAACGCGGGCGTCTTGGTTAAGCAGACGCTGTCTCATCTGCGCAAAGCGGCGCTGCTGATCCAAAGCTACTTCTTCAGGCGACTTTGGTGCTGGAGCTTGAGTACCGGCATTGGTTCCGCCATTATTTGCCGGCTGTTTCTCTGTTCTGCCACCAATGACGTTAACTACCGGTATGACTATCGGGCTACGCTGCGTCTGCTCATATAGGAAATGAGTGACGTAGTCTTTAAGTTCGGCTTTGAAGCGATCCAGATCAACTCGCTTGAAGCGCTGGGTAACTGCCCTGCGCAGTTCGGCACGGAAAGCGTTCATCAGATCCTCGGAGTCCTTCATGTAGATGAAGCCGCGGCTGATGATGTCCGGACTAGTCAATAACTGGCCAGTTTTCTTATCTACGGTAAGCACTACGGCCACCAGGCCTTCTTCCGCCAGCAGCACGCGGTCTTTGACGACGATGCTGCTAACTATGGCACCTGTCTGGTCTACCAGGATGGTACCGTGAGGCACTTGGCCATTCACGCTTATCTTTTCGGGTGTGATGTTGATGACGTCTCCGTTTTCAGCATTAACACAGTTGGCGCGCGGAATGCCGTGTTCTATAGCGATATCGATGTGACGCTTCTTAGAACGATATGGGCCCCAGATAGGTATGAAGTACTTGGGCTTAACCATATTGATCATGTCGGCGTACTCATCCATGCTAGCGTGTCCAGAAACGTGCAGCGGACCGTTGTTATCGATCAGATAGGTTTCGTGGCGGAAGACGTGTACGCCTTTGCGCATCAGGTCATCTACCATAACGCCTATAAGGGCGTCGTTACCGGTTTCCGGGATGGGCGTACTGGAAAGGATCACGGTGTCCTGATCTTTCAGGTGGACATGTTTATGGTCGCCCATACTCATGCGCTGAAGCGCAGAGTTGGGTTCACCCTGACCGCCGGTACAGACAACCACCACATCCTCGTCTTTCAGACTGGGGACAGAGGCAATCGGTACGAATGTACCTTTTGGAATCTTCATGAAGCCGTTTCGTACAGCCATTTCCAGAGTGCTGATCATGCTGCGTCCATCAAGCGCAACCTTGCGGTTGTGATGCACGGCAGCGTTGACGATCATCTGGATGCGGTTAACATTGGTACTGAAAATAGCCACAAAGATCCGGCCAGGGGCCTTATCCATAATGTTGACGAAGCTTTGTTCGATAGTGCTTTCACTGGGAGTTCTGCCGGGGCGCTCGGTGGTGGTGGATTCGCTCATCAACACCAGTACCCCCTCCTTGCCCAACTCTTCCAGACGAGCCACGTCGGTGCGCTCATGGTCCAGTGGGTTAGGATCTAGGCGGAAGTCGCCAGTGTTAATCATGCGTCCGACAGGAGAGTCTATGACTATCGCTGTACTGCCGGGAATGGCATGAGTTACCCGGATGAGTTCAACAAAGAACTCACCCACTTTCAGGCGCTCGTGCGTATCCTCGTTCATGATTACGGTTTTAAGCTCAAAGCCTTCCGGCATTGGCAGGCCGAAGTTTTGGAATATTTCTTCCACACGGCCGATCGTAAAGCGACTGCCGTACACCGGGACGTTGTACTTCGGTAGGATGTGAGGCAATGCCCCGATGTGGTCGAGGTGTCCGTGGCTGATTACGAAGGCGCGGAGCTTGGATTTTATTTGGTCCAGGTAGGTGGTGTCGGCGATACCATAGTTGATGCCGGGCAGATCGACCCCAAGGTCGTTACCGCAGTCGATTACAATCGCATCATTTTGGTATTCAATCACCATCATGTTCTTGCTTCCGCCGCCGTCCATACCGCCTAGGCCGATGATTTTCAGCTGAGGACGGTCGTCTATGACGTTTGCGCGCTTGGGGCGCTCGGTGGGCGAAGCGGAGGCTGGTTGATATTGGTTAGCCTTTTTATTGGCGTCTGAAACGGCTTGCTTTTGAGCCCGCATGGCCGCTCCTCGCGACACATTGCGAATAGGGCCCGAGCCGGCGGCGTCAGGTTTTCTTCTTGGTTGGTTGGTTCTTTTAGGATTCATTTTTGGTTATTTTCCTTTCTTAAAATTTGTAGATTTTCATTCATTAAATAGTTGCGAGCACGCGGGGGATTTTGGCAAAATCGTCTAACAGGGTCGCTCGCATACCCCCGCTATAAAGGGCGGCTGCCGGGTGAAACAGAGGCATATACACCTGCCCTTGGTATCGTTTGGGCTGCCCATGGCACTTGCTTATTTGCAGTCCCGGCAAGAGGCTATCCATACTGTGGCGACCTAAGGTGACCACCAGTTTAGGAGCTATAACCTCCAGCTGGGCTTGTAAATAGGGTAAAAATTCGGCCTTTTCTTCTGGCAGTGGGTCCCGGTTCTCAGGCGGGCGGTACTTAACTATATTGGTTATATAGATGTCCTTTCTTGATAGGCCAATGTGCGCCAGCATTTCGTCCAGAAACTTCCCGGCTGCCCCTACGAACGGCAGGCCTTTCAGGTCCTCGTTCTTGCCTGGCGCTTCCCCGACAAACACTACATCGGCATCCGGGTTGCCATCACCAAAAACCAATTGGGTTGCGGTGGAGGCCAACTCCGGACTAACATTGTCTTTCAAGATTTTCTCCCTAATCTTATCCAGTTGCTCTTGCTTACTTTTTGCCATTTTCGTTATTTAGTTCCCGAGCGGCGGCTTTCATTGATAGCTGCAGGCGGCCGCGGTCGTCTATAGCCACCAGTTTTACGTTCACTTTGTCGCCTTCTTTGACTACATCGCTGGGTCTTTCTACCCGCTCTTCACTCATTTCAGAAACATGCACCAGGCCGTCCTTACCGGGCATAACCTGCACAAAGGCTCCGAAATCCATAACACTGACTACCGGCGCGTCTTTGTATATTTTGCCGACTTCCGGCTCGGCGGTAATGCTTTCAATCCACTGGCGGGCGGCGTCAATACTCTTCTTGTCGGGGCTGGCGATCATGATCGTACCGTCGTCTTTGATGTCGATATCGGCACCGGTCTCGCCGGTTATTCTCTGGATCGTTTCCCCGCCCTTGCCGATAACTTCGCGGATTTTATCCGGATTGATCTGCATGGTTTCTACGCGCGGCGCGTACGGGCTAAGTTCTTTTCTTGGTTCCGGCAGGACGCTAAGCATATCGCTGAGGATTTTAGCTCGCCCTTCTTTGGCCTGCTCTAAGGCTTTACCCATGATTTCAGGTGTAATGCCGTGAACTTTGATGTCCATCTGCAGGGCCGTTACGCCGGCGCTGGTACCAGCCACTTTAAAGTCCATATCTCCGGCAAAATCTTCTGCGCCGGCAATATCACTTAATACTACGTGCTTGCCAGAGGCGGGGTCTGTGATTAAACCCATAGCGATGCCGCTAATCGGGGCTTTTAGCGGAACACCGGCATCCATCAGACTCAAGCAGCCGCTGCAGGCCGCAGCCATACTGGTGCTGCCGTTGCTGCTCATAATTTCAGTCACTGTGCGGATCGTGTAAGGAAAATCATTTTCCTCCGGCAATACGGCCTCCAGTGCCCTTTGAGCAAGAGCGGAGTGGCCGATTTCGCGACGACTGGAGCTGCCCAGGCGTTTAATTTCGCCAGAGGCATAACCCGGCATGTTGTAGTGATGGAAGAATCGTCTTTGAGTATTCTCTTCCATGGTGTCGATCAACTGCACATAGCTAAGCGGCGCAAGCGTAGTAACGTTCAGCGCCTGAGTGGAGCCGCGGGTAAAGATGCTGCTGCCGTGGGCTCTTGGCAAAACTCCGACTTCGCAGGAAATCTGGCGGATGTCGGTAGGCTTGCGGTTATCAGGACGTAATCCGTCTTCCAAAATAGACCGGCGAACCTCATTTTTAATAGCGATTTCAAAGGCTTCCAAGTGTTCTCCCAAATGGGCATCCTCGCCAAGCTGTTTAGTGAAGTGCTCGATCAACTCTTCTTTAAGGGCACTTATCTTAACATCTCTTTCTTCTTGGTTGCCGCGGGTGTCGCCAATCTTTTTGCTAAGAAAAGCTTCCACCGCCGCCTGGATGGTTTCATCGGGCATAACTGTTTCGTAGCTTAGTTCTTTAACACCAACCTTCTTAGCCAGTTGCTCCTGCAGTACAAGAGCCGGCTGAAAGACCGCATGCGCCAGCTCAATGGCTTCAATCAGCGTCTTTTCGCTTACTTCGCGGGCGCCGGCCTCAACCATCATAATTGCTTCTTTGGTGCCGGCAACTGTTAGATCCAGCTTGCTGTCAGCCAATTCGCTGGTGGTCGGATAGGCTTTAAGCTTACCGTCAATCATACCGATGCGTACACCGGCCACCGGGCCATCAAAAGGCGCGCCGGCCAGGCGCAGAGCGGCGCTGCAGGCTATCATGGCAATGATATCGGGGCGCAGCTCCGGATCGAGGCTGATAACCATAGCAATAACCTGCACTTCGTTACGATAGCCTTTAGGAAACAGCGGGCGGATAGGCCTGTCTATCAGTCGCCCGGCTAGGATCGCTTCCTCGCTGGGGCGGCCTTCGCGTTTAATAAAGCGGCTTCCGCTGATCTTACCGGCGGCGTAAAAACGCTCTTCGTAATCAACGCTCAAGGGGAAGAAATCCAGGCCCTGCACGGGCTTGCCCACGCTTGCCATAGCTTGCACTACGGTATCGCCGTAGCGCGCCGTAACGCTTGCACCGGCTTGAAAGGCTAGGCGCCCCGTTTCCAATGTCAGTTCGCGGCCGCAAAAGTCGCCGCTGACTGAAATAATTTTTTTACCAAATGGGTTTATTGTTTCGCTCATTTTTTTATGAGAGAGTCCTTTCTCCGTACTTCGCGATCAGGGTGCAAATATATGCCACTTGTGCTGATTTTAGATCGGCGATATATCTGAGGCTCTGGCCGCGAACGGATTTAATTTACCTCGTTAATGTGCACAAGCTTGTCCGCTCTTGGTAAGAGCGGCTTATAGTCTGGGCACTTAGCGGCGAATGCCGAGTTTCTTGATCAAAGCTAAATATTCTTCTCCGCTTTGCTCGGCGATATATTTCAAAAGCCGTTTGCGCTTACCTACCAGCTGCAGCAGTGCCCGGCGGGCGGCAAAGTCATGCTTGTTCTTCTTCATGTGGTCTGTAAGTTCGGCAATACGAGCAGTCATGATTCCAACCTGCACCGCAGGGGAACCACTGTCTTTGTCATGAGCCTTAAGATCCTTGGTGACCTCGGCCTTTTTCTCACTAGTAATCATTTGTTGAGTCTAACTCTATCACGTCAGGGGTGGTTTGGCAACAGGAACAGAATTATTCCGACTCTTCTGAGTCGGCAAGAGAGGCTTCCATTCTCTCCCTATCTATTTCTGGGCTGTGAGTATTGAGGTCATTTTGCTCCAGAGTTGTGTGGTTTCTTGGATCGTTATGCGGTAACTCTTCTAGACCATCTTTCTCCGGAGTAAAACTCATTCGATCGTTTCGTCCTAGAGTCGTATGCTCTCTTGGATCGGGGTCAGAAATTGATACTCGTTCTTGTGTCATTTTTTATTGGCTATTTTTGCAAGTAGTTTTGGTGAAGTTTAGTTACTCAACTAGACGCAGATTGCCCCGCCTAATAACCGGCTTTACTGGGCCCTCATCTGGGATCCAATCATCGTATTTGACTATGGTCCCATTTGTTGAGCCAAGGTCTCTAATAATTAAGTCAGATGCTTCAACCACTTCTATCTCTAGGTGTTCTTTTGATAAATGGATATCAGATTTTAAAGACGCTTGGAGCCCTGGATTGTATATCTGTGCCATACGCGCTTCGTCAACCTCGCCTTGGGCATCGAATATCTCTAAGCCGCGACGTCTGCCTATTCTCACACTATTGCCTGGCTCTAAGTCCGCCGACCTGGGAAGAATCTCCCTTTGATACCCCGCTTTCTGCTCACTGAATGACACCGTTGAGGGATGCAGGCCGGCTTCTTCTGGTATTCCCAATAGGCTGAAAGCCGCCGACCCTAAGTGAACCGACACTCGACCGTAATATTCAATCAAGTTTATGGACCGCTCTTCGGCCCTGAGATTAGCTATTTGGACTTCACCATATTTCATATAACAGATACTACCACTACTCTATTAGTTTGTCAGACACGGTTTCATCGGACTTAAATTCATCTAGCTGACTAGCGTCGGCAATACTAAACTTTCCAACCCCGGTGCGGCGGAGGGCTGATAAATAGGCGCCGGTGCCCAGCTTCTCACCGATATCTTCGGCCAGGGTGCGGATATACGTGCCGCTGCTGACCTCTGTTGTGAAACGTAAAATTGGGTACTTGTACTTAACATCCGT
>JAQGHE010000051.1 GCA_028288985.1 Candidatus Saccharimonadota bacterium | reverse complement strand
AGATTAGCACCATCACATAAGCACTGCCCGTAGCGTGCAAGTGCAAGGGGTCGCGGGCCAGGGCATCAACCACCATGAACAAGCCCAGCAGCGTTGATACAGGCAGAATTATGGCACCTATGTAGGCGGTGATGTAAAGCGGCGAAATGCTCAGAGAAACCATGCTATCTATAGCTAGTTTGAAAAGTTTTTTAAATGAGTAGCCCGCATCGCCGGCCAGCCTGGGATTGGCTCTAAACTCAACAAAGTCCCTTTTGTATCCAAGCCAGTCGATTAAACCGCGGGTTATACGGTTACGCTCAGTCATCCGCACGAATTCGGTCTGAACGGCCCGGTCAATAAGCCGAAAATCGGTGGAACTGGGGACTAACTTCATCCCGGTTAGGCGATTAAAGAGGCCGTAGAATAGTTTTGAGCCGTAGCGTTTTACAAGACCTTCCTTGTGATTAGAGGTTCGGATGCCGACGACGACTTTGCTGCCGGCGCGCCACTTGCTTACGAACTGGCTGATCAGTTCCGGCGGATGCTGGCCATCGGCGTCGATAGTAATGATAGCTTGGCCGCGGGCGGCGTGGATGCCGGCTGTGGTAGCGATCTCTTTGCCAAAGTTTCTTGATAATTTAACCAGCTTTATGCTGTCGTCCTTAGCGGCCCACGATCTTATGATTTCCGCGGTGTCGTCCGTACTGCCATCTTCCACATAAATAATTTCGTATGAGTCTTTACTTGCTCCGGGAAGAACATCAAGCAGAGACTGATGGAATCTTTCCAGTCCGGCGCTTTCGTTATGCACCGGTACTACAACAGATAACCGGACATCGCTTTGTTTGGTCATACTTATGCCCAAGTATAGCAAAGAATGTTCTATATTTAACCTGTTAACACACTCCTTTGCTATATTTAATAGATGACCGAAATTCAAACCCTTAGAGCCCGCCTGCAAAGTCTGACCAAATTGGGATCCGCCTTGGCGCTCATGAGCTGGGACGAAGAGGTGAATTTGCCGGAACGCGCCCACGAATACCGGGGAGAAGTTAATGCCCAGCTATCCTCAGAACTGCATGAACGTATAACCAGTGATGAGCTTACCAGCCTAGTTAATAAACTTGCCGATCCGGAAGTTTTTAACTCACTCACCGATGACGAGAAAGTGATTGTCCGTGAAACCAAGCGCGACATAGATCAGGCCAAAAAACTGCCCACGGAATTCGTGGAGCGCATGGCCCGCCTGACAACTAAGGCGTTTAGCGCCTGGGTTGAAGCCAGAAAGAAGAGCGACTTTAAGATCTATGAGCCTGTGCTTGGCGAAATTCTTAAGATGAAGATAGAAGAGGCCCGTCTGCTGGGCTATAAAGATTCGCCGTACGACGCCCTGCTGGACGAGTTTGAGCCCGATATGACCGTGCAGAAGATCGACGCCGTGTTTAAGCCGCTAGCCGCCAGCCTGGCGGAATTAATCGGTTCCGTTCGCGGAAGCGTGCCTAGTCTGCCCGCTCGGCAGTATCCACTGGATAAGCAGGTTATTTTAAATCAAAAAATTGCGGCTGCTCTTGGCTATGACCTGCACACCGGACGCATCGATATCAGCCCGCACCCTTTCACGATCAGCCTCCATCCCACGGACGTTCGTATTACCACGCGCTATGATTCGAATGACTTTTGGGGGGCGCTTGGTTCTACTATTCATGAGACGGGCCACGCTCTTTACGAGCAAGGTCTGCCGGCGAGCGAGCACGGTACGCCACTTGGCGAAGCCGGCTCGCTTGGCATACACGAATCGCAGTCGCGTACCTGGGAGAATTTTGTGGGGCGCAGCCGCCCATTCACATCCTTTCTTTACCCGCAATTAGCCGAACACTTTGGCGCACAGAAATTTTCAGAAGAAGAACTTTATCTTTGGCTCAACCGCGTGCAGCCCAACCCGATCCGGGTGGAATCTGACGAAGTGACCTATAATCTGCACATAATTATCAGATACGAATTAGAAAAAGATCTGATTGAGGGTAATCTGGCTGTCGCTGATCTGCCGGCCGCCTGGAACGCCAAGGTCAAACTATATCTGGGACTTGATATAAAGAATGACGCCGAGGGGGTGCTTCAAGACGTGCATTGGTCTCACGGCGCCTTCGGTTATTTTCCTACTTACACGCTTGGCAATCTGTACGCCGCACAGCTTTTTGCTACAGCCCGTAAGGCGCTGCCAACCATGGACGAAGATTTTGCCAAAGGGAAGTTTAAGGGGCTGCTTGGCTGGCAGCGAGAGAATATCCATCGCCACGGGCGCCGCTACCACGCCGACGAGCTTATAGAGCGGGTAACCGGCGAGAAACTGAGTTCCGAATATCTGCTAGAGCATCTGGCAGCCAAGGTAAAACTGAATTATTAGTTGTGGTGACGGCGTTTGATCCGGGCAATATGTAATTTGGCGGTGCTGTGAGCCAGCACGCGGTGAGCCTCATGCAGAGCAGCGCGGGAGCCGGCATTAGCAACCAATTCCTTAGCACGGGCCAGCGCCGCTTCGGCTTCTTTTTCGCTGACCTCGTCGGACGATGTCACGTCATCGCTTAAGAAACGCAGATTTTTACCATCAACCTCCAGCAGGCCGCCGCTGACGGCGAAGTGCTTCATGTCGTCATCGCGGTCAGTCGGTTTGACGCGCACGCTTATCACGCCGCCGGTGGCCGCACTGATAAGGGGCATGTGATCTTCAAATACGGCAATCGCCCCGCCTTGGGCCGGCAGGATAACCTCGTAGACATCGCCTTCAAATTTGGTGCCGGTTGCCGAAACTAGACGAAAATTAATCATATGATTCTAAAACGTCCGTTACTTAACGTCGTCTATGGTGCCCTTCATATAGAAAGCCTGTTCATTCTTGCTGTCGTGTTTGCCTTCCAGGATTTCCTTAAAGCCGCGGATGGTTTCCTTTAGCGGAACGTAAGTTCCAGGGATATTGGTGAAGGTTTCGCCGACGTAGAAAGGCTGAGTTAAGAAGCGCTGGATGCGGCGGGCGCGGTCCACAAGAGCCCTGTCGTCCTCGGACAACTCTTCCATACCAAGGATGGCAATGATGTCCTGAAGGTCCTTGTAGCGCTGAAGTACTCGCTGTACTTCGCGGGCTACCTGGTAGTGCTCTTCGCCGACTATCTCCGGATCGAGCACCGTGGAACTGGAATCCAGCGGGTCAACCGCAGGATAAAGACCAAGTTCCGTCAAAGCACGGGATAGCACGACAGTGGAGTCCAGGTGGGCAAAAGTTGTGGCCGGTGCCGGGTCGGTCAAGTCGTCGGCCGGCACGAAGACGGCTTGCACGGAAGTGATAGAGCCTTTATCCGTGGAAGTAATGCGTTCTTGCAGGTTGCCCATCTCGGTCGCCAGCGTCGGCTGGTAACCTACAGCGCTTGGCAGGCGGCCCAGCAGCGCCGAAACTTCCGAGCCCGCTTGGGTAAAGCGGAAGATGTTGTCGATGAATAGCAGCACATCGGAGCCTTCGTCCCGGAAGCTTTCGGCGATGGCCATACCGGTAAGGCCGATGCGCAGGCGGGCGCCTGGCGGTTCATTCATTTGGCCGAAGACCAGCGCCGTATTTTTGATAACTCCCGATTCATTCATTTCCTTATATAGATCATTGCCCTCGCGGGTTCGCTCGCCGACGCCGGCAAAAACACTCTTGCCCTCGTGGAACTTGGCGATGTTATTGATCAATTCCTGAATAAAGACGGTTTTGCCCACTCCGGCTCCGCCGAACAGGCCGACTTTTCCACCCTTAGTAAACGGGCTGATAAGATCAACTACCTTGATTCCGGTTTCAAAAATTTCAACCTTGCCGCTTTGTTCTTCCAGGGTTGGCGGCTCGCGGTGGATAGAAGCCAGCTTGGGGCTTTTAAGAGCTGGCTTGCCGTCTATAGGCTCGCCGATGACGTTGAACATGCGTCCCAGGGTGGCGTCGCCAACCGGTACGCTGATCGGTCCGTCCAGATCAACGGCGGCGTGTCCCCGCTCTAAGCGGTCCGTCGGCCCCAGCGCAATGGCCCGCACGGTATTTTTGCTGAGGTGCTGGGCTACTTCCAGCATCAGGACTCTATCCTCCAGCTCTACCCGCAGGGCGTTATAAATAGCCGGTAGGTGGTTTTCAAACTCTACGTCTACTACCACTCCGACGATCTGAACGATGCTGCCTTTTTTTACTTCTGATTTGGTTGCTTGGGCCATTTATCTTTGTCCTCTCTTTACTGGTTTCATACTGCTAATGCCTCGGAGCCGCCGGTAATCTCGGCAATTTCCTGCGTGATGGCGGCCTGGCGCAGGGAGTTCATCTCAAGTGTCAAACTATCAACCAGATCGCTGGCGTTGCGGTTGGCATTGCCCATGGCCACCATGCGCATGGCGTACTCGCTGGTGGCTGATTCAATCCGGGCCTGCATAATCTTTGATTCAAAATAAAGCCGCAGGCCTTCATCCAAAACGGCCTCGATGTCCGGCTCAAACTCGAAAACTTTAACCGGTCCTTCTTCCTCCTTGGCGGCCTCGATTTCCTCCGGGGCTATGGGCAGCAGCTGGACTCGCTTGGCCTGCTGGCTGAGGCTGGACACAAACTTCGTATAAAAGATATCCACGCCGGCAAACTCACCGTCTCCATAACGCTTAATCAACTCCAGCACGGATGCGAAGTAATTGGCTTCCGGCAGATCCGGGACGTCTTCGTAAGCGCCAACCATGTCGATATCAGAGATTCTGGAAAAATGGTGGGTGCCCTTACGACCAAATACCACGGCGCTTACGGACAATCCTTTTTGGCGGTCTTCCAGGGCGGCATTATTAACGGCGTTAAAGATATTAGAGTTAAAGGCTCCGGCTTGGCCGCGGTCGCTGTTAAAAACTACGTACAATTTAGCCTTGGCATCGTTGGGTCTGAAGTAGGGGCTCAATTTAGCTTCCTCGCTTGGGGCGATGCGCCGCATGATGGAGGCGGCCAGTTCGGCGTACATCCGGCTTTTTTCTACGTATGAGGAAATCTTGCGCATTCGGCTGGCGGCCACGACTTCCAGGGCTTTGGTAATTTGCCCGGCGTTTTTTACGGAGCGGATGCGCCGCTGCAGAGTCTTGGTCTGGGCCATACTATTTAGCCTTTACTCCTTTATATTGCTTGGCTACGTCCGCGGCAATCTCGACGATTTTTTTGCGGGTGGCGTCAGAGGGCTTTTCGCCGCCGCTTAGTTCTTCAATCAGTTTCTTATGCTTTTGCTCGATGGTGGTCAGCAGGGCTTCCTGGGCAGACTTAATCTTATCGATTGGCACGTTATCAAAGGCGCCCTCTGTTCCGGCTAGGATGGTAACTACTTGCTGCCAGACAGCCAACGGCGAGTACTGGGGTTGCTTCAAGAGTTCCGTCAGCAGGTGGCCGCGGGACAATTGGGTTTGAGTCTGCTCATCAAGGTCGCTGCTAAATTGGCTGAAGGCGGCCAGTTCGCGGTACTGCGCTAAGTTTAAGCGTAGGCTTCCGGCCACGGAACGGGTAGCCGGCGGCTGGGCGGCTCCACCAACACGCGAAACGGATAAGCCGACGGAAATGGCTGGGCGAACGCCTTGATAGAATAGGTCGGTTTCCAGATAGATCTGGCCATCGGTGATGGAAATGACATTGGTTGGAATGTAGGCGCTGACGTCTCCGGCCTGGGTCTCGATAATCGGCAGGGCGGTTAGGCTGCCGCCGCCCAGATCATCGGACAACTTTGCGGAGCGCTCCAGAAGGCGGGAGTGCAAGTAAAAGACATCACCCGGATAAGCTTCGCGTCCCGGCGGCCGGCGCAGCAGCAGCGACATCTGCCGGTAGGCGATGGCGTGCTTACTTAGATCGTCATAAATAATCAGAGCGTGCTGCTTGTTGTCGCGGAACCATTCGCCCACGGCTGTAGCCGCATAAGGGGCTAAATATTGAAGGCTGGCCGGATCGGCTGCCGAAGTGGCCACGATTACCGTCTGGTCCATGACTCCTTCGCGTTTAAGACGTTCAATCAGGCGGGCAACTTTGGCGCTCTTTTGGCCGATGGCTACGTAAATATTAATTACTCCGGTTTTCTGGCGACCCTGGTTGATCATGGTGTCGACGGCGATAGCGGTTTTGCCGGTTTGGCGGTCGCCGATAATCAGCTCGCGCTGGCCGCGGCCGATGGGAACCATGGCATCAATGGCCGTGAGGCCGGTAAGTAAGGGTTCGTGGACGCTCTTTCTGGCAATAACGCCGGGGGCGTTTCGTTCTACGTCGCCGGTTGCTTTAGTTTTGATTTCTCCCTTGCCGTCCAGCGGGCGGCCCAGCGGGTCGATAACTCGGCCGGCTAGTTCCGGGCCTACCGGTACGCTCAAGATATGGCCGGTCAGGCTGACGCGGGCGCCGGCTTTTACATACTGGTCGTCGCCAAGCAGTACGGCGCCGACTTCGTCTTCCATAAGGTTCAGCGCGAAAGCCGTGATCCGCTTGCCCCCGGTGCCCTCAATTTCCAAAACTTCGGCGTATCCGGCATCGCGCAGGCCGTAAATCCAAGCTACGCCGTCACCGACGCGGATAACGACACCGCTGGATTTTTCACTGCCGGCTTCTTTCAAATCAGCAATAGCCTGGTTAACCTCATTCGCTAGTGTCTTTACGTCAAAGTCAGTTTTTGCCATTAAAAGGCCTCCCGTATTTCTGTTAATTCTCTTGCAATTGTCTTATCCCAGCTGCGGCTGGCCGTGTCTATCCGTATGCCGCCGATTACTTCTTTGTCGATAAGCTCGTGCAGGGCGGTGCCCTCTACGCTCACCGACTTTTTGATAAAAGCACTAAGTTCGCGCCGAAGCTGGTCAGTTAGGGGCGTAGCCGTAGTGATGTCTACGTTTGATACTTTGCCGCGGCGCTCCAACTCCCAGGCGATGTCCGATAGCAGCAGTTCGGCCTGGTTGGTCTTTTTAGATTCAACTAAAACGGCACCCAGATGTCGGGCGATAGTGTTTGCCGGGATGCCGGCCAAAAGCTGGTCGGCGCCGTACCTGGCTAGCTGGCGGCGGCTGGTGCGTATCATAATTTTAGGCTAGCTCCTTCAGGCTTTTCTCAATCAGCTCGCGGTCGGTCTTCTCATCAAGCTTTTTGCGCAGCACCTTTTCCGTAGCCGTAACAACCAGTGCCGCTAGTTCACGTCGCAGCTGCTGGTGCAGGCGTTGGCGCTCAATATCCAGGCGGGCCTCGGCCTCTGCGATGATGCGCCGGGCGCGTTCGCCGGCCTCAGTTTCACCTTTGGCGATAATGACTTCGGCTTGCTTTCTGGCCTCTGCTAGTGCGGCGTCGGCCTGAGTCCGAGCTTTAGTCAGCAGCTCTTCGGCTTTTACTTCGGCGTTAGCCAGCGCTTCTTCGGTTTGGCGGGCTTGGACCAGGCTTTCTTCCAGAGTTTTACGTCGGTCTTCCAGGGTTTTTACCAGCTTTGGAAATACCCATCGGCGTAAAATCAGCAGTACGATCGCGAAAGTGATCAGGTTGAACAGGAAGCTCTGGCCATTAACGCCCAGCGACGAAATACCGCCGGAGCTTGCAGCAAATTGTGGATTAAGCATGATCACTATTTAGATTCCTCGCTGATATTTCCTTTAGGTAGTGAATACAATTAGGAGGACGAAGGCCAAAACGGCATCAACCAAACCGGCCATAACGAAGGCGGTGGATAAAATCCGGCCTTGCATTTCCGGGTTCCGGCCGATGGCTCCAACTGCTGAGGCGCCAATCAAACCGACACCGATAGCCGGGCCGATGGCACCAAGGCCGATGGCTAGTCCTTTTATTAATGCTGGGTCTACGTGGTTCATCTATAACTCCTTAATTACCTTATTAATGCGCAGCCTCCGCTGCTTTTTTCTCACTATGTTCACTGCCGATCGCTACCGATAGATAGGTGGCAGAAAGCATCATAAACACATAAGCCTGGATGATGGAGAAAAATATTTCCATCAGAACGGTGGGCACCATGCCCAGCCAGCCAAAATTTCCAGCTAGCTGGTCAACGGCGTGAATCAATACTTCGCCGGCGTAAATAACACCGAACAACCTCATTGATAGAGTTACGATCCGTAGCAGCTCGCCAAACACTTCGTTCAAACCTATGAACAGGTTCATGGGGTTGTATAGCGGCGCGGCAAAATAGTGGCGCAGGTGGCCCCGGATGCCAAGCTGGCGGATAGCATAAAACTGTACAAGGCCAATCGTGAGTATAGCCATGGAAAGCGTGGCGTTCAAGTCGGTTGTGAGGGGCCTAAGCAGCGATATGGTCTCGCCCCCGTGAGTATGCGCCTGCAGCGGCCCGATAAAAGGCAGCAACCCGGAGCCGGCAAGATTGCAAAAAAGTATAAAGATGAAAAGGGTAGCCAGAAGCGGCAGGTGTTTAAGGGCGGTCTTGCGATCGCCAAAAGTGCCGATAGCGGTAGCCCAGATACCGTCTACCAAAAGCTCTATAATATAGGCGAAGCGCGAACGGGGGTGAAGCTGGGTCATTTTGGCGGCCAGCAGCAGCAGCCCGATCGTAAAAATGGCAATAAGCACGCCAAATAGCATGGAGTTAGTAACGCTCAGCGGCCCTATATTAAAAAGCTTCTCGGCGGCCAGCGGTTCAGTTGTTAGTGCAAATGTATTGATCAATTATTCTCCTTACCCACGGCATGCCGGGCGGCTAGCACTTGCATGCGGGTCGCGTAAAAGATTGGTGCCCTCCACGCATTTAATAGTATTGTATCAGTTTTTCCTCTCGAGAGTCACTACTTATAGCAAGCGAGTAGGTCTATAATTAAAGTAAATGACTGAAAACGAGGTTTTACCCCCGACTATCTTTGTGATTTTTGGCATCACCGGCGATTTGTCGCGCCGCTATTTACTGCCGGCCCTGGCCCAAATCGTAAAAGCCGGCCATGTTGAAGATGATTTTATAATCCTTGGCGTTTCGCGCCGGCAAGTGGACGTAGAGTCAGTGATTGCTGATGATGTTAAGGTTCTGCGGCCTAAGACTCAGCTTTTCCAGATGGACGTAGACAACCCCGAAGACTATAAACAGCTGGACACAAAAATTTCCGAACTACGAAAAGATTTCGGCAAGCAGGCCCAGGTTATTTACTATCTGGTGGTGCCGCCCGCCGGCGTGTTGCCGATAATTAAGAACCTGGGCGAAGCCGGCCTTAACAAAAACCACGCCAAGCTGCTGCTGGAAAAACCTTTCGGCTCGGATTTGGAGTCGGCCCGGCAGTTGATTACTCAAACGTCCAAGTACTTCAGCGAAGACCAGGTGTATCGCATAGATCACTACCTGGCCAAAGAAATGGCCCAGAATATAACGGTCTTTCTGGGCAGCAATGCCATGTTCCGCAACATCTGGAACAATCGGTTCATTGAAAAGATAGAAATAGACGTGCTGGAGAGCATCGGCATTGAGGGGCGCGGCGATTTTTACGAACCAACCGGCGCCCTGCGCGATATAGTCCAAAGCCACGGCCTCCAATTGGCGGCTTTGGTGCTGATGGAACCTTGCTCCGACATATTTGATTTTGAAGAAATACCCAGGCGGCGGTTAGCTGCGTTATCCAACCTGCAGCCGGTTAGGTTCGATAGCTCTACGGCCGGGGTGGTGCGGGGCCAGTACGCGGATTACAAAGAAGAGGCCGGCGCACCGGGTTCAGTCACTGAAACCTTCGTGCATTTAAAAATCAGCAGCAAAGACCCCAGGTGGGAAGGCGTGCCCATCACCCTGACAACCGGTAAGAAGCTAAACGAACGGTTAACCGAAATAAGGGTCCATTTTAAAGCAGCAAAAAACGAAAAGCCCAACCTGCTGCGCCTGCGGGTCCAGCCGCACGAGGGTATAGAACTGGGCCTATGGGTCAAGAGCCCCGGCTACCTGCGCAGGCTGCAAAAGGTCCCCCTGGAATTTTCTTATCAGCAGCATTTCGATCGGCTCCCCAACGCCTACGAACAGGTTTTGGTTGATGCCATGCTGGGCAATCAAAGCCTATTTGCCAGCGGCGGCGAAATTTTAGCTTCCTGGAAAATACTCGATCCCGTAATCAAGCAGTGGCAAAAGGACACCTCGGACCTAAAAATCTATAAAAACGGCAGCAGCTCCAAGCAGGTGCTTGACGCCCGGGTATAATGATTAGCGATGAGTGAACCAATTATCGTAGCCAAGAATGTCGTAAAGAAGTTTGGCGACCTGACGGCCGTCGACGGCATCAGCTTTGAAGTCAAAGCCGGTGATATATTCGCATTCCTTGGTCCTAACGGTGCCGGCAAAAGCACTACCATCAAGATGCTGACAACCATGCTGCGGCCTACAGATGGCACGCTAACGCTCAATGGACACGATGTTACAACCGATCAGGATGCCGCCCGGAAATCTTTCGGTATTGTTTTTCAGGATCCCGCTTTGGAAGAAGAACTTTCAGCTTACGAAAATATGGAGATACATGCCGTGCTTTATGGAGTAGACAAATCCAAACAGCAGGAACGGATCGAAGAACTGATGAGGCTTGTAGATTTGTGGGAGCGAAAGGACTCGATGGTTAAAACTTACTCAGGCGGTATGCGACGCCGCCTGGAGATTGCCCGGGGACTGCTGCACCATCCTAAGATCTTGTTTCTGGATGAACCCACACTCGGCCTGGATACCCAAACCCGTAACTTGCTGTGGGACTATGTTGAAAAGCTCAACAGAAAAGAGGGCATGACAATCTTCTTTACTACGCACTATCTAGAGGAAGCCGAAGCCATAGCCAGACGCATCGCAATAATTGACCACGGTAAGATTATCGCCACCGGCACCTCCGCCCAGCTGGCAAAACAGACAGGCACCAAAACTCTGGAAGAGGCCTATTTAAGCCTGACCGGCAAAGAAGTGCGTGACGAGACCAGCCTTTCCAATAACGGTCTAAATGTCCGCACTGCCCAACGTAACCAAAGGCTGCGCTAGTGGGAGTCGTTTATATCTTATGGCTGAGGCAAATGAAACGCTACTTCCGCAGCCGCTCACGAATAGTGGGAGCCATCGGGCAGCCTATACTTTTCCTGCTGGCTTTGGGCTATGGTATCGGTTCGGTCTATAAACGGGCGGGCGAGGGCAATTATCTGCAATTTTTGGTGCCCGGCATCATCATCCAGACGATCTTGTTCTCGGGTGTATTCTGGGGAATTCAAATACTGTTCGACAAGCGCTTCGGCTTTTTAAAAGAGATGCTGGTAGCCCCCGTATCACGCCTAAGCATACTGCTGGGTAATGCGCTGGGCGGGGCAACGATTTCGTTTTTGCAGGGAGTTTTCGTGCTGATTATTTCCCTAGCCCTGGGCTTCAGGCCGTATAACTGGCTTTATTTGCCGCTTAGCCTACTTATCATGCTGGTGCTCAGCCTGGCACTTACCAGCTTCGGGGCGGGACTAGCCAGCATGGTCGAGGATTTTCAGGGTTTCCAGGGCATTAACAACTTCCTCATATTTCCGCTTTTCTTCCTGTCCAGCGCTCTCTATCCGCTGACTAATGTGCCTGATTTTCTGCGAATACTATCGTCAATAAATCCGTTGAGCTACTGCGTGGATGCCCTGCGGTTTACCATGATCCATCAATCCCACTTTGGGCTGGGTAAAGATTTGCTGGTGGTAGCTTTAACATTGGTAGTCTGCGTCACCTTCGCGGTTAATCGCTTTAACAGAATAGAAGCTTAGGTAAAAGAAAAGGGCCGCCCCGCACCGTGAAGGTGCAAGGGCGGCCCGTGGGACGTCATGCGCCGGCTGTGGCCGGCGAGGCGTGCGCGCTACCCGCCAAGCGCATTGCGATGCGAAGGGCGGCGAAGGACGTCAGTGCGAAGAGGATGATCAGAAGGAGAACAAACAGCCAGCACTTGATCAGGCGACCGTAGTCCTCCTTCATCACTTTTCTGATACCCGCGCCGGCCTTTGTGTCATCGATCCAGCCAAAGACCGTATAGGTCAGGCTGAAGAGCCCGACGATGAAGACGAACACGCTGAACGTCAATCCACCGACGACGGCGCAGGTGATCAGCCCTCCGTATACGAGTAGCAGCAGAAGAACTGCCGCAAGCAGACGGATTTGCTTGGTGTCTGAACTCACTGTTCCCCCTTGGGAAGGTGCCCCGGCGGGTTGCCGGAACTGAATCTGATTATAGCATAAGTGCTTTAGAAAGTCAATACGAAACAGGGGTGTATACTAATAAAGATGGAGCTAAAACAGCCGCTAGCGGAGAGGATGCGCCCAAAGACACTGTCTGAGGTGGTAGGCCAGGCACATATTTTAGGCGAAGGGCAGCTGATTCCGCGTTTGGTTAGTACCGGCCAGCCTTTTTCGCTGATCTTCTGGGGTCCCCCAGGCAGCGGCAAAACTACCTTGGCCCGCATTATCGCGAGTGACATGGAAGCTGATTTTATCGAGCTGTCGGCCGTAACATCAGGCAAAGCCGACGTGAACAAAGTCGTAGAGCGCGCCCGCGAGAATCAGCACATTGCAGCAACATCACAGGACAGCAAGCAACGTGTGCTTGGCTTGGATGGGGCGCAAGGCGCCAGCGAGAAACGGACAGAGGCGTATGGCAAATACGACGAAGGAGTATCGGCGCCGGCAACGCCGCCGCGCACCAAAAAGGGCAGTGGAGTCTCCGGCTCCGCCGGAGAGCAGACTGTCCGGCCCAAGCACACGGTACTTTTTGTCGACGAAATTCACCGCTTCAATAAAGCCCAGCAGGATGCCTTTTTACCTCACGTGGAATCCGGCTTAATCACTTTGATCGGCGCCACCACCGAGAACCCCAGCTTCGAGGTCATCAACCCTTTGCTTTCGCGCAGCCGGGTCATCGTTCTGGAGCCGCTTAGCAAAGCTGATTTGGTTGAGATTTTGAAACGTGCCGCCAAAGCCGAAAAGATTTCGGATAAAAGATTGCCGGCCGCCTCCCTGGATCTACTAGCTGAAATGAGCGGCGGTGATGCCCGCATTGTGTTGAACACGCTGGAGCTAGCAGCCAGCCTCACTAAAGGCACGATTACTAAAGAAATAATCGAATCGGCTGCTCAAACCAGAATCCCCGGCTATGACAAAGCCGGCGAGAATCACTACAACATCATCAGTGCCTTCATAAAAAGCATGCGCGGCAGCCAGCCAAGCGCCGCGCTTTATTATATGGCCCGGATGCTGCAAGCCGGCGAAGATCCCAAGTTCATCGCCCGGCGGATGGTGGTATTCGCCAGCGAAGATATCGGCCTGGCCGCCCCGGCGGCACTCAATCTGGCGGTCTCCACCTTCCTGGCAGTAGAGCGCATCGGCATGCCGGAGTGCCAGTACAACTTATTCCACTGCGCCGCCGTAATGGCCAAAGCTCCAAAATCCCGTGAGGTTACCAGCGCCATGAACCAAGCCTTGTCAGCTGCCCGGGACTTTCCAGATCTGCCGGTACCGCTGCATCTGCGCAACGCCCCGACTAAACTAATGAAAGACCTCGGCTACGGCAAAGACTACAAGTGGCAGGCGGATTTTAAGCCAAACGAGGGCTTCCTGCCTCCAGAGATGGAAAGCGCCGACTTCTTTAGCCAAAGCTAAAGACTTACTAGCAAGCGTTAGTTTTTTAACAGCATTGAAGCATTATTTTTATAAAACTATTGTGATGAATAGGCATGAGGGCATGGCGGATCTGCACAGGTTGCCGCACAGCATTGCCCGAGAGGCGGGTAAGCGTATTTTAGCTGCCAGCGCCGAAACTGGCCGCCAGCCAAGAGAGTTTTTGAACTTCCACGACTTTACGCAATTTATACGAGCTTCCGATCACCGGGTAGGAAACGTGGTGGCCTGGAACCGCTTCCACACCATCGATAGCAGATTAATCAGCGAGGGTGGCCTATCAATTTTCACCAACCAATACGAGGGCTCATCCATCCTGGAAATACCCGACAAGATGACGTGGGCAGAGCGGGCCAAGATGAAAAAACATAATGACGACATAGAACGGTTTGCTAGTGAGGCTTTAATAATTGCCAATATGGGGCAAATCCTTGATCTTAACGACGTTACCGCTAAATACGGCGACACCAAGATGGCAAAAACTCTAACTTCGGATATCTTGACTGTTTATGATCCTAGGCAGCAAGTGGGATTGTCGTAAATCTCACTGTCAAACGGCACCGGTGGTGGCATAGTACTTGGCTATGGAAAAAGACAAAGCAGGCGAAGGCAAGACCATTCCTCCAGAGGACGCAGCCAGGGCGGCGGGGCGGCTCTCTGTAGGATCTTCAGCCGGGGAAGCTCCGGCGGAAGCGGGCGCCGAGCAAGAGAGCCCGGCCGGGTCGTTCGATTATCAGCAGTTCAAAGAAGTGGTTGAGCAACTAAGCAACCGAGAGAGGGCAAAAGTTACATGGGGAACACGGCTTTACGCCCTTAACTCACACCTATTGCATAAAGGCCTGCCGCCTATAATGTCCGCCCGGCCGGAAGCCTTATATGACGTCGATATAGAGAAGCTGAAGCAGAAAATCCCTACCGACCTGCCGGGAAGGGACCACCAACCCTGGCTAAACCGAGAGGAAGCTGAAGAAAGAATGTTTGAGCAAGATTATTTGATCGTAGAGGGGGTAGAGGCCTACCTGGCCATGTCCCCTAAAGAACGCCGTAGCTTAGGCGGCAGCTCTAATACCAGTGATACCTCAAACTTCATACGAATACTCAGCGCGGTTGTTGCTGAAGCTAAACGCCTAGAGCAGGGAGATACTGCCCAGGAGCCGCCTAAGTAACAGCCTGCGGTTTATCCGCTCGTCATTCTAGATAATAAAAAAACCGCCTTGCGCGGCGGTATGAGAAGAACAAGTAGATACTGTTACCGGCGAATAGGCGGAGGACGGGTGGTGCCCGCGAACCGGGAAATATCTTCCCCTAGCTACGCGGGCCCCACCTCGTCTCCTGATTGTCCCTTGCGGGACGACCGCGCTCAGCGCGGCTGATGTTTTGCCGATTTACGGCAGCAGCCTAGTCGGACCATTCTGAAGCGTCCGGCTGGGTTGTGTTTTTCGTGTCATGACCATCGTTCTGGTCAGGCCATCCTTATGCAGGCGCCGGACCATGAACCGTAGCTTGAGGCGTTTGCCAAAGGTGGTACACCGAAGAGGTGTTGCACTAGCAGACGGTTAGCGAGGCCCGTCTTTACTTCGTCGTCTTAGCGTAGGCCGGAAGGCTTACGCGTTCTGCGAGCCGAGCGCGATCGACGTGTCTACGTGATCGGGCCGGTGCCGATGGTCGAAATCGTTGCCTCTGGGGCAGGGATCGTCGACGCGGATGAGACGGGACCTGCACGAGAGTGACTCACAAAGAGCCTCCTTGCTGGTCTCACTGCTCGGGCCACGGAGTGGCTAGGCGTTATGGGAACACCCCGAGATGAGATAAAAATACCAGTCTCGTAAAAGCCGGATACTTATATCTCACCTCGGATCAGTATCTACTTGTCAAAAAACTCCTTCGGAGGCTTTATGTAAAGCCTCAACAAAGATAAAGCGGATTATACAACGTATAAATCCGCAGCACAAGCATAATCTTAATGATTTTTCCCGGCTCAAAAATCCGTGCGATAATATAAGAACATGCTAAAAAAATACACAAGCTTGCCGATCGTAATCGTGATCCTAGTTACGGCCATGCTGCTGCTTTGGATTATCTTAGCCAACAGGCCTGAGCCGGCCGGCCGGGAATCCGCTTCTGCCGGCCAGAGCAGTTCTCTAACCGTCAGCCAAGACGGCAGCCAAACCTCTACCAATGTGTCCGGGCTGCAAGAAGGCGCTCAAAGCGGCGGCGGCGCAAATCCTCAGCAATCACTTAGTTCTCAGTAACCATGCCAACCAAAAAGGGCATCAAAAGAGAACGAGTAAAACTTTACGCAGCGATTGCTATACCTTCACTTCTGCTGATAATCGGGCTGCTGACGTGGCGCCTTCAAGCCCAGACTCCTAATCTGCCCGAGCCGCCCTTGAAGCAGCTGGCCGCCCAGAAACACATCAGCCTTGGTAACTTTGCTATTTCAAGCCACCTTGGCGACAAACCTTACACCAACATCCTGACTTCTCAGTTTGATTTTGCCCTGGCCGATAACACTCCAAACTGGTACTTCACGGATGGCGGCTTAAGGCCCACCAGGACAACCTATGATTTTAAAAGAATGGATCAGGTCGTTAACTTTGCCCGGTCTCATAATATGCCGGTGCAGGCTCACCACTATGTTTGGGGTGACGAAAAATGGCTGCCCAAATGGCTTACAAGCGGCAACTTCAGCAAGCCGGAGCTTCTAGACATTCTTCATGACCACATCATGACGGTAGGCCAGCACTATCAGGGACAGGTTGCCGAGTGGACAGTGGTAAACGAAGCATTTACCCGCGCCCAGCGCCTTTACGGCCTGCACGATTGGTGGGCCGATCATATCGGCGACCAAAGCTATATTGACCAATCTTTCATTTGGGCGCGCCAGGCGGATCCTCACTCCAAACTGATTCTCAACGACTTCAATAGCGACGTCATCAACAGTACTTCAGATGCCATGTATAACTATGTCAAAGGCGCTCTGGCCCGCGGCGTGCCCATCGACGGCGTTGGCATGCAGATGCACATTGCCGGGGATTATCCCCCGACCAAAGACGACGTTATCAAAAATATGAAACGCTTTGCTGATCTGGGGGTAGGGGTTTACGTAACCGAATTTGACGTCAATATGGAAAGCGTACCCGCAAATGACGCCGATAAAGACCAGATACAGGCAAAAATTTATTACGAAATGATGCGCGCCTGCATAGAATCCCAGGCTTGCCATAGCTTTGCCTACCTTGGCATCACAGATAGCGAAACTTGGTACAACTATATCGGTTTGAAAGATCCCAGGCCTCTGATGTTTGATAAGCGCTACCAACCGAAGCCGGCCTTTTACAGCGTGCGTGCAGCGCTGGAACAAAAATGAGCAAACCTCAAGCCTTTATCGATAGATTCCTGAAAGATAAAAACGGCCAGGTTGCCGTGTGGCAAACCCCTAACTTGCCGCTTATTGTTTGGGCTGCCGCCACACTGGCCGCAAAAATTGCGGTCCATGGCAGAGCGCATCAGATACTGGATCTTATCGCTTTTGGCGCGCTTTTCGCTTGGGCTTGGCTGGAAGTTTTTCAAGGAGCCAGCTATTTCCGCCGCGCCCTGGGCTTAATCGTCCTAATCCTCAGTATCTACAGCCGCTCTTGATAAGTTTAAGCTATTTCTAAGATTTGTTTTCTAAAATTTGGGCATTAACTTAAAAAGGATTCTTCCAAATGGCTAATAATACCGATAAAGACAAAACAGTCACCGATAATACGGATAAGCGAGTCGAGAAGGAGCCCTTTTACCATACTTCTCTGTCGAGGCGTAATTGGCTGGTCCCGGCTCTTCTGGTTGTAATAGTAATACTGCTCGCAGGCATGTTTGCTAGCCATCGGGAGAGGCAAGGGGTTAATGGTCTTCCCGGCCGCGGCCAGGGGCTCATGACGCGTCATGAACGGCGTTTTTTGGGTCAAGGCTTACCTGGCAGCAACCAGAATCAGCTTAGCGGTACGGTTACGGCTGTTAATGGTTCTACTTTTACCATTGCCGGTAACGGTGCAAGCAATCAGGTGCAGACCAGTAGCTCTACGCAGTACCAAGGCGGCAATCAGGTAAAGATTAACGACACGGTTGTGGTCTTTGGCACTACTAGCAGTGGCACATTCCAGGCCTCGCAAGTAGTCATAAATCCTTAAACACTCTACTTAAGGTTCGCGGTCCTGGTGTTTTTTGATCGTTTCGTCGATTGCTTTGCTTAGATTTTTCAAATCTTCAAGGTTATTTAAGCGTACGGCAGATACCACGTCGGCATGGACATGGCCTTCGTGCTGATCGCGGGCTTGGAAGAATAGCAGGGTGGGCACCCCCTGTTCGTTAACTGCTACGATGTGTCCGTCGGCGATAACAATCGGGGAAGTGTAATTCAGTTTGATGTCACTTGGTTGATCCATAAGAGTAATTATACTCTGCCAGTGTGGATGATTTAACAGAAGTTTTTTGCACCACGGCGGATAGTGAAGGGATGGCTGATGAAGATGAAGGCGAAGTAACTACGAATCACGATGAGATCCGGCAATGGGCAGAGGCGCGTGGTGGCAAGCCGGCCCGCGTCCGCGGCACAGGCAATGGAACCGATGTAGGTTTACTACGCATCAAATTCCAGGATAACGAGGATCTGGAAGAGATATCGTGGGACGAATTTTTTGAAGAGTTTGAAAAGAACAACCTGGCGTTCCTATACCAGGAAAAAACCGCGGACGGCAACGAAAGCCGCTTCTTTAAATTTATAAAACGCCCTTAAGGCTGGCTTCAAGCCCTATACTAACGGCACGAAGACAAAGCCGGGGTGCCTCTTTACCTCGTATTTATCATCTGCCAATTTTTCAATTTCCAGGATGTCTGATTGAACTGGTATAACCATCTTGCCGCCGGGTTTTAATTGATCTAGCAGCTCTACCGGCAGCTCTGATGCAGCGGCGCTTACCAGGATGCGGTCGTACGGCGCGAACTTGGACAGTCCATATTGGTCTCCCGCCTGATAAAACTCGGCATTGCTAATGTTCAGCCGCTGCGCGTTTTGCCGGCCGAATTCAACCAGTTCCGGCACTATCTCCACAGCGTAGACTTTGCCCTTCGGCCCAACCAGGTGGGCCAGCAGGGCCGCAGTCCAGCCGGACCCCGAGCCGATATCCAAAACCTTATCACCGGGCTGCGGCTCCAGCCATTCAAGCATCCATTTAACGGTAGTTGGCTGGCTGTTAGTCTGTCCAAAACCGATAGGCAGCGGCATATCAAGTGCCGCCTCGCCGTCGTTATAGTCCGACAAGAATTTGCTGCGCGGTACCTTCTGAAAGGCTTGTTCTATATTATCCATATTTTTATTTTCTTACTTTTGCGGGTAATTAGATGTAAAAATTCTAGACACGCTGTTAACTTCATTTCTGAGCAGTTATAATCATAGATTATGGAGCGTCCGTACCGTGAATCTAATCATTTGACCCCATCCGAATTATCGGATGATACCATTCGGCTCATACTGGCGCGTGAAGGCTCGAAAATTGACTACACCATAGGAATCTTCGAGAGCATAGATGTCGGCCTGGTAGATGGGCATGTTTTCATTGATGAAGATGGTGATATTGCGGGTGTTGTGCCAACTGGAAAAGGCCAGAACTTAGACCAGCAAGAGCAGAGAGATAGAGAGCTCAATGGCCTTACATATAAGGGCACCATTAATAGGGTTGACGCTATGCGAATGAGGGAGCATCTGGAAGCCATCCGGGCAGGACTTGAGGCGCAGCAGGCGCTGGAAAGCTAAAACTTTTTATCCCTTTGCCGGACGGTACTGTTAACTTCGCATAAACAGGACTATAATTCTGCTTATGATTAAAAAACAGAAGGGTTTCCACCTTCTTTATCTGATAATTCTGATCGCTGTGGTTGGCCTGATAATCTTCATAGGCATGACAGTTATGCATAAAAGCGGGGGCGTCGGGAATATATTATCCTCCCAGCCGGAAGGCGGAGGCAGCGGGCCGAACTATAAAGCGCTGGCTAGTTGTTCTGACCAGCCTTTCCTAGATACTGTACCCACGACTTTGACGGATTATGACCAAATTGTCCCATTGGGGACGATAAACACTCCCGATCACACTCAGCCCACAGACCACATGTACTTTGCCTTCAAACATCCGGATCAAAACAGCGTCACCCATCCTGATCTGCTTGCACCCGGTAACATCGTGATTACAAGGATAATGCACTCCGGCGAAAAGCTGAAAGGGGTCCAGATGACCGATGATTATGCATTGACGTTCTCGGCCTGCAAAGGCGTTTACTTCGTCTTCGGGCATGTCCAGACTCTGGGGGGCAAGCTGAAGGAGGCTGTCGCTTCCAAAAACCTGGACTCATCCTGCGACCGCCGTCAGCCGGCGGCAGGGGAGGAGACTTTCTACTGCATGAACGATACGGATATTAAACTCAGCGCCGGCGATCTGCTTGGCAAAGTCGGCGGCAAGCCCCAACTGGGTGCTTTCGATCTTGGGGCCCACAAGAATGGGTATAAAGACCCGGGCTACGTCAGCAGTACCTATGTGACTAATATGGATGCCGTATGCCCGCTGGATTTCTTTACCACCTCGGCTAAAGACCAGATGTATCAGCTTATCCAAAGGACCGCTGCTCCGCGCTGCGGCGTAATCGGCCAGGACAAAGCCGGCACTCTCCAGGGCGGCTGGTACGCCGTGAAGGATCCCAAGCAGGCTGAGGGCGACTGGAACAGTCACCTATCCCTGGTGCACAATAATTTGGACCCGGCTGTCGGCATCCTGGGTGTCGGCGGCAAAATAACTTCTCCGGCAACATATGCCTTCACGCCTGTCCACTCCGGGACCATCAACCGCGAACCAGGGGAAACATCAGCCGGCACAACCTATTGCTACCAGTTTGATAACCAGAGCGTGAGGATCAGCAACGCCGGAACCGGCAAGATCCTACTGCAGCTTACAGATAACCTGAATCTGAAGGCCGAGCATAAAGACGGTGCTTGCACCACAGGCGAATCTTTCTCAAACCCCATTAACTACTACCGCTAAAGTTTTAATTAGAGTCTTGCCGCTGCAAGGCTTCTGTCTTTTGTGATAAATACCCTAGAGAGAGGTGTTTTCTAGGTAGATGATTGGCTTGTTGGTTAAGGAATGATCATGCAAGAAGACGAGCCATACAAGGGGTTGCTATACCCGCAGGGTTGGGATGAACTTTTTTGGCGTCCGGAATCTGAAGAATACAGGGAAGCCTTGATAGCCTTGGCAAAAAGCACGCAAGAATTAAGCAACGAACCATGGATACAAGATGGGGGTGAACTTCTGCGCCGCTGGCAGCACGCCATCGAGCATACTGCTATTTATTCCTTGGGCCCGCAAGACAGAGTTTTTTTAACCGAAGTGGAAACGGTAGAATTGGCAACCGCTCTTGTTGTGGCGACAGTCATGTTGGCCGGCGAATGGAGGCAGCCGGGTATATCTTTTCCAGTACATCCGCTATCGCAGGAAGCTGCGGATGATGAAGGGATAGTTGTGGATTTAAGAGATTATTAGGGGAATGTTGATGGCTTTGACGCGCTTGCTCAGGTGAGGCTATAGATGCCCGGACCCATAACGGTGAGGCTTCTTTATGCCCAAAACACACCAGCTACCACCTACCATCTACCATCTGCTAACTACCACCTACCATGCCGCACTGTTAACTTCGGCTAAACAAGGCTATACTTTCTTGCAATGTCTGAATTACCTAAATGGGATATCGTGCCGCAGCTTGCTCCGCAGGAGATGCTGCCGATTCCGGAAAATGTTGACGAGAACTGGTGTTCGTTAGTCAACTACTTGTACAGCGGGAAAGAATATCAAACAGCCGTCTTCGCTGGCTATTATTGGCAGCCCCGTCTGTCAGCTGAAGGCGAGATCATACCCGGTACCGATGATCTAAAGCACCTCACGGATAGTCAGGGCGATTACGAAGAGCACACAGTTATGGGTACTTTACTGAGCGTAGGGGTAAAAAAGAGTAATTTATTGTATAGGCGTCGCTATGGGGTTCCCTTTGCCAGGCTGGCTTCTGCCGAGGATCTTGATCAGGGAACGGCGCTGTACCAGCGAATAGGCCACCATATATTGATGCCGCTGACCCGGACGCAGGAATTGTTGCTGTACCAGCAATAAATTTTTACCACCTTGTGCCGACAAGGTAGTGCCAAACTCTGGGCTGTTCGCTTCAGCTTGATGCATCTGATGATAAAAAAGTAGCTTGCCTGAAGAACTCCTCATAAACTTGCCGCAGGCAACTTTATTCGTCAGACAGCTTCAGGAACTCAAAGCCGCTACTTTTGTTACATCATCTGCTCAGGTGAGGCTCCTTTATGCCCAAAACACACCAGCTACCATCTGCTAACTACCAACTACTATTTAAGGCAACCCTCCAAGCCTGAAATTAAGCAAACCGTTTCATATTGATGCCCGGGCCTTGGATGACTGATATAAAAAAGGGCGCCGTGGTGAGCGGCGCCCTGGTTCGTTGCAGTGCAGAGGTGGTAGTTGGTTAGACGGGCAGCAGCGCCTCCAGCAAGCCGAAGGCACCAACGGCGTCGTCGAGAGTGGTGCGGTAGCGCAGCTCCGCGGTGTCGCCGTTGATGTGGCTGCAGTTGCTGAACGGGACGTAGAAGTTCCGTTCCACGACGATTGCGTTGCGCAGAAGGGCGTCCATCAGCTCGGTGCTGCCGGTGACGTACCCGTGGTAGGTCGTGTGGTCCAGGAAGTCCGCCTCCACAAACGTGAAGATCGGCGTCGGGTAAAGGGTGACCGCACGGAGGTTCTCCGGCAGCCGCCCGTACTCCTCGATGAGGTTGTAGATCGCCTCGTCGACAATGGCCACTACGCCGTTGTTGATGCACTTATAGAATACTTTAACCATGATGCTCCTCTCTGTTCCGCTCGGGATGAGCGGGATTCGGGTCCACTGTTCCGGTTCTTTTAAGCCGGGATTCGGGTCCTTAGGAGTCACCTCTGCAAGTTGTCAACGAACCATCGATATAATAACATAAATCTTTCCAAAAATCAATAGCCCCAGGGCTCGACCACACTGTTAACCTCCGAATCAAAAATTTTAATACCTTTTGCCGAAAAGGTATTACCAAGCTCAGATAATTTTTGCTACCTTGGGCGGCAAGGTAGCACCCACCGCCGGGCAGACGGAAAAAGCAGATAGGATTCGCTTGCTGGCAAGTGGACCAATCCGATCGCCCTTTGGTTAGACATGCGTTTGGCCGTCATCTTGCCAGCTTCACTCATCCTTCTGTTTTCCTATTGATGCCCGGACCCAAAACACGCCTTGTTCAGGCAACCCCAGCCTGAAACATCAACCACACTATGTAGAATTTAACTATGCTTGAGATCAACCAAGGCTTGAATAACTCGATTATGGTTATTTCTTATTAGGATAATTGTATTGCTTAAGCTTATAGAGGAGTTATAATGAAACCAGCTACTAATGCTAAAATAAAAATGAGAAAATGGCACGAATAAAATTCTGGGATTTATTTCAGCTAAACCCTGACGGCAGTATTAGGCCTAAAAAACCAATCAAGATTGCCGGTGTAGTTCTTAGTCCTGAAACTAGCTACAGCAAGGGCGTACTATTTAGTGGCTTCGATTTATTCCAGTATTACGGGAGGGACCTGGAGGTTGAAGAACAACCTGGCGGTGCGCCAAGCGTAATCACTGGAATATATAATGAGTGACGAAGCTTCTATACGAGTGCCCACTCTTGATAACGGCACTATTACTTTTGAACAGTTAGACAAAAATACGCAAGACAGGTTTTTGCGAAATGAGATACTTGTATATTCCATTTTGATAATCGTAGCGATTACTCTTGTCAGTATGGTACTTGGAGCAACAGCCATCATCTTAGACCAGCAACACTTCAATAACGCACTATACAGAGATGGGTACTATCATCCTTCTCAGATTCGTACTGTGCAGGTGCCTCCAGCTAATGACCCAGCAGGAGTATTCAAAGTTAATCCCTGACACACTGAACTCCTCAAGGATATAATTTACCCCTCTATGTTAGCCAATCCCTTGTAAAGGGCTAAAAGCAACTGCATTCGTTCTGAGTCGGTCGTAAATTTCTCTTTTCTGTATAGTTCATCAACAGCGGCGTCTAATGCTTGATGAGCTTTTTGAAGGGTTGGTTGCATGGTTAGTGGATCATACATTTCTGCCAAAGAATCTCCAGGATACTCATTCCGAGCGTCAAGCACTTTTTTCCCAAGGTTCGCTATATTTTCTTGCTCTTCTTCGTTGCAGTTAGGCCAAGGAAAGGTATTGTAAACAATTGTATTTGAATATCTATAACGACTTTCCAATCTACCGCATATATGACGCATCCATGTCATGTGCATTTCGCTTATTAAGACGCCGAAGTGGAAAAGTGAAGCTTCCATTGAGGTAAAGACCGCATTGCTTGCAATCACATCTTTGTCAACCCAACCAACTGGTATATAACGACGATTCTCGGAAGAAACTATAGGGATCAGGAGGTAGTCTTTATCTGGCTGTCTGATAGAAACGAATAGAGATGGTGTGCTAGCCGCCGAATGGGCAGCTTTTTGTTTTGATTCTTTACGAAAATCTCTAACTTCCCTAAGTTTATTAAGTACATGCGGCATCTCTCGGAGCTGACCTGGTGAAGCGTCTACCAACCATAAGCACCAGCGACCAGTTCTATTTATGAAGTCCTCGGCACTCATGAATCGTCTTATAAATTTTTCAGAGAGAGGTTCCATGTCTATGAAAGAATTCTTACTATCTTCTGAGTCAAAAATCAGAAAATTGCCTTCTCTAGGTTCATTGCCGTAGTTAATGGCAGGCCAAGTCCGAAATGGCTTACTGCGTTTTTCTATAAATATATCTTCCCCCGGGAGGAGGTATCCATTTATGTGATTTACTATAAGTTCATGAGGATCTCCCGAGGCAGATATGTATTCAAAAAGACTCACTTGTTCTTTTTCTACATAGCTAAAGCCAACGATTACACAATGAACTCCCGCGCTTCCTCTTCCTTCATTGCTCCACTTAAATGTTTGGTGGGCGAAATTAATGTGGATACCTTTATTAAATAAAGTACGCCACAGTGGCGTAACGTGTTCGCCCTGTACGATTGAGTTCGTAGCAACAAAAGCACTCATAATTGTAGTACCTTCTGTATACTTGGCTGCTTTCAAAAACCACCCACATACAAAATCTAAAATTCCGCCTCCCTCAATAGAATCGGTATATTTAGAAAGTGCAATTTTCTGATCAGCATCTTGGAGTTTATAGCCAGCATATGGAGGATTCCCGAGAAGATAAGATAGCTTACTCGGTTCAATCAGTTCTTCCCAGTCTGTAGTTAACGCGTCCCCCTGCACGATTGTAGGAGATTGAGTTAAAGGCAATCTGAGCAGTGGTTTGCCAAAATAGTCGGCCGCCTCATTATTCATTTGCATATCGGTTAGCCATAAAGCGACCTGTGCTATTTGCGCCGGGAATTCTTCTATTTCAAGGCCATAGAACTGATCCACATTGCACCTTGTGACAGTAGATAAATCTAGCTCCATCTCTTTCATATCTAAGCCCGGAATAGAGTACTTTGTTTTTAAAACTTCTAGTTCAAGTTTCCTTAATTCTCGATAAGTAACGACTAAAAAATTGCCGCAACCACAGGCTGGGTCCATGAATGTTAGACTCCCTAGTTTGTCGTGGAATTCGTTCAATTGGGGCCTATAGTCCTTAGCCTTATTAAATTCCTCCCACAATGCATCCAAAAAAAGAGGCTTAATAACTTTTATGATGTTTTGCTCGCTTGTATAGTGAGCTCCGAGGTGTCTTCTGATTTTAGGATCTATTACGCCCTGAAACATAGCACCAAAAATAGCCGGACTAATCTCGCTCCAATTTATGTCATGCGCTGCATTTAATATTCTATCTCTCATCTTATGGTCAAAGCTGGCGGGCGCGATTCTTTCAGTAAACAACTTGCCGTTAACATATGGGAAGGCTGCTAAAGTTTCATCCAAATTTGATTGGCGTTTTTCCTTTGGTGTGTTTAATACTTCAAAAAGTGAATTTAGCTGGGCTCCAAGATTAGAGCCATCTATATCGGTTCGATCGTATATAAAATCATGAAAAATTCCTTTTTCAAAAACATGACTATCTTCAGCGAATAAACAGAAAAGAAGCCTAACGAGCAGTACTTCCAAATCGTGGCCCTTATAGCCGGTATCCGTGAGTTGGTCGTGCAGCTCAGCTAAACGCTCGGCAGCCTGTCGGTTGACGGGATCTTCCTCAAAAACTTCTTGCTTATTGTAACCGGCTATAAACCCGAATTTACCAATATTTTTGGCTAAGTCCTTTAAGGAAAATGTCCACTCGTTTTGTTTTGAAACCGTAACTAAGTCATAAAGACGAAAGGTGTGAAAATTGGATGTAATTATATATCGGGGCCGATCACTGGGCGAAAGAAGTAATGCATAGTCAGCTGCCTGGTCAAAGGCTGGGTCTAGGGGCTGATTGCCGCTCTTGTGCTCAACAATTAGCTGACCAGGAACAAACAAGTCTATAAAGCCCGTAGCTCCACTGAAACGATCCACCGCTTTTTCGTAAAGTGCCACACTGCGCCTATCCATACCAAATATAGAAAAAAACTCATTCCAAAAAGTTTGTTTCTCTGCGCTTTCGCTAGACTCATCTTTCCATCTTTCCGCGAATCCAGCAGCTTGAATTCTAATTTCGTTCCATGATAAGGGCATAGTTATCCATATTGTAAGTCACGCGGCTAAGAAACCAGAAATAACAGTTTCCTATTGTTCGGCGTATAATTTTAATCAGAAAAGGAGCTGGAGCAGGCCAAACTGTTCAAAAAAGTCCTCCTCCAGCAAATATTCGTTTAGATATGCATGGAGACATAAAAAAGTTATACCATGTGATTAAAGAGCTCAGCCTTTTATTTGCCGGCGCTTTGCTTGGAATAGTGGCAACTCTCTACAATCAAACGGCATGGGCATATCGAAATTACCTAATTTTTTTATCTATTATTCTTATCCTGATAGGCGTTGGTTTATTGGAGTGGCTTAAAAGTGCTGTCTACTGGATTATCAGGAAGATGAATGCTCGTTTGAGACGCATCTGTATATACGCCCCTTATGTCATTAATGAAAATAATTCCTCTTGGATCGATGGAGACCTAGAAGCAATATGTAATATATTGAATCAAAAGAACATCAGACATAAAGTAAGTAAAACTGAGCGATCATTTAAAGCATATGCCATTATAGTTAATCCTTTTGGGGGCAACTATCCCGAGAAGGACTTTTCGCAGCTCACATCACTTAATAATATTTTTGAATACGTAAAACACGGGGGCACGTATATCAACATAGCTGACATACCTTTCTACTATGCATACGACGAGAACTTGAAAAGAAGTATTGATACAACACCGCTTGCAGATGGTTATTCTTTGGAGAGACCTTTTCTAAAATCGATACTAACTCAAAAACTAAATCATTATGTATGAGGAATTGCCTCCGGGAAAGATCTAGAGCAAGGAATCGCTCGCGTGATTCAATTAACACATACCAGTGTAAATTTATTCCATAAGAGCAGTTTCATTGATGGTCCTCAAGGCGACTACACTCCCGTGATACAGATACCTTATGGAAAGGGGTTTTTTCTGTTTTCAACCCTGCATTTAAATAGTAAGAATCGATCAGAAAATATACTGAGAGTTGTGCGCCCTGCTCTGGAGATAATAGGATGACGACAGAATCCTAACAATACTAGAAAATAACAGCTTCCTAATAAGGTTGACAAAAGCATAAGCGAACTGTAAAATATTTTTCAACAGCGAGAAGCAACACTCTTAGAAGCGGAGCTCCACTGGGCCGTGGATCTGGCCTAGAGCACTACAGTCAGAGACTGCAAGCCCTATAACGACAGATAAAACAGCACCAAGATGCTGGTCTTCTTCTAAACAAAAACTTCAAAAAGGGTATAAGTAAATTTGAGGAGAATATTAAAATGGCCGTTAGAATAATTTGCATAAATAAGGACTACGGAAACCATTACAATCCACACGAGGCAATAAGCTATTACGGGTGGAGGAACGAACAGACAGGAGAGAATGGTAGAGCTTCGCGTGCTGTCATGGTAGATTTTCTGCAAAATAAAAGAGGAGTGGCTTATGTGGGCGATGGGTCTCAGAAGGCATACTGTTATGTATTAGTGAGCCCAGCCGGCACGAAATATTTGCAAACTCAAACAGATGGCCGTTGGTCGAATAATTTACTTAATCTCCCGGAGTGTAGATAAAATGAGTCCGGAACAATTGCGCCAACAGATCCAGGATGGTAGAAATATCAAGGAGAATTTTGCGATAAGCGAGTTCAGGAAGTGGAAAGACCTTACTCTAATACTCCTCGAGAAAAACTATGGTGCAAAGAATAGGCTCGTCCAAGAATTTGGCGATATAGGAGAAGTGAGTGTCATTGGTTTTGGCGATAATTTAGAGGAATTAGAAGACAAGGAAGCGCAAAATGAAATTGGCAGGGGTATAGAAATACTAGAAGTGTTTGAGCGACTCGAGTCTGACCCTATAGAGGCCAGGGCTCTGGAAAAACAAGCCGGCAAACTTACACCAGAAGTTATATCTTCCCTACACCCCCTAGTAGTTTCAGCTGCCCAAAATGCCTTTGAAAAAAAGATGTATAGAAATGCTGTTCACGATGCTTTTATTGGCGCCTTGGATTATCTAAAGAAAAAATCTGGCTATCCAAAGCAGCCCAGTGGGCAGGAAAAGGATGGAGATTCGTTGGTTAGGTATTCATTTGGAGGCGAAAGACCTATTTTTTACTATGTAAATAATCCTCAACAGGCTGAAAAAGATTTTCAATGTGGGGTGCTTAATCTATGGCTTTCTATAGTAAATTTTAGGAATGAGAAGGCGCACAAGTTGACTGAGATCGATTCTATTGAAAAAGCAGTTGCGTATTTAAACCTCGCCAGCCTAGCCCTAATACATTTGGATGAAGCAAAAAAAAGAAAAAGTGTTACTGAAAGAAAGACGGCAACAGCAGAGGCTTAGTACTAGAGCCAGGTGGCGACGCCGCCGTGGTGGGAGCAGGTGCCGCTTCGTGATTGGCTAAAGCTGTATGTGCCATCAACGCATCTAGCTGTAGCTCCTGCTGGTGTTGATGGGGCACTGTATGGGCTGCAGACAGTGTTGCCATAGGTATTTACATAGGTTCCGTTCGGGCAGCTCGGAGCAACATACGTGCCGACTTTGGTTATTTGAGTGACTGGCTGAGCAGTTACAGTTTCCGAGACTTTTTCGCGGCTTTTCTCTACGCCATTTTCGTAGGTAACCTTATAGGTAACTGTTTTTGTACCGTTCGATCCGGTGACAGCAATAAATGTTTGGCCCGAGGGTGAAGAAGGGTCTTGTTGAGTTGTTGATTCGAAAGGAATCGACTGCGTCTCTGTAACTTCTTTAATTTCGGGTACTGGCTGAGCTGTATGAGAAGTTGTATTTATTCCATTCCGATTGGAAACAGCTGAAGTCTGATTTATTGAAGAATTGGAACTTGGATTAACGGCTCCGCCAACTATGCCAATCGCAAATAATGAAGCAACCCCAACGGCAATTTTCTTGCCGATGGATAATGCCTTAAATCTATCAAGCATACCCACCCCCTCTTGTTGCTCGGATAATATACGTAAGCGTGATAAATAACAATGACATTCATCACAAGTGTGGGTCCGGGCATCAATAGGAAAACAGAAGGATGAGTGAAGCCGCAAGGTCGCGGCCAAACGCATGTCTAACCGAAGGGCACGGTCTGGAGGGTAGAAAACTAGTGTAAAAGGTGGTATAATATTGCTCCTAAGGAGTTATTTTATGGCTTTTGGACCGGAATCGACCAATCCTCGCGAGCGCCGCGCTTATGCGCATATGAAGATAGCCAAGTTAGCTATAGGCAAGGCTGATTATGGCGAAGCTTTGCAGGCAGCCTATCTAGCCAACGGAACGCAAAAGGGAAAAGGATCACATTTTGATGAGGCGTTAGAAAACGCCAAAGCCTCCATAACGAGAAAAGAAAAAGGTTCAAGCGGCCATTATAAGATTCGCAGAGTGCCTCTAAATTGGAAGCACCCTAAAGACTCCAATGGCTACCATATACCTCTTTATGACTCTCGTGAAGCTGGAGGATATACCATATCTGAGTTGGAGGAAGAGATTGAAGCTGCGCACATCACGAGTGACTACTTTGCCGAAAGATATATGCCCGCTTTCGGTGACGTACCAGAAGAAGAGATGGGCATCTGCTTATATGATACTGTTGTCGAAGGTGTGCCTCTGACCCCTGTTTATCCAGACACACCCCAAGGCTGCAAAGACCTTGCATCGTATGCAAGCGAGTACGTCGCCACTGTGAGCGACCATACAGGCGCACAGTACTGGGAAGAACGTCTGTTCGGCGACCTGGACCAGCCTCAGCCGGCAGTGCATCAATAGGAAAACAGATTTCAAGTTCAGGCTTGGAGTCTCACCTGGAAGACTGCAGTTTTGGTCCGGGCATCTATGGGCTCGCCTGAGCAAGGCGTATAATGGGGGCAAATAATATCGGAGTACCTATGGAAAGTCAAAAAGCAATTGATCAGATACGGCTGAGCCCTGGTGATAGGGTTCGAGTGACCACAGAATCGGGTACGGAGTACGACGTTGAAGCGCATATCGTAATTAAAGGCATCTTACGGTCTACTGTAATCAGGCGGCCCTTGGAGCGCCCCGATGCAGATATCGAGGAACAGGTTATTGAAGACGCGGCAATCCTGGCTCCGGGCCGCGTTAGAACAATTATAGTCGGCGAGTCTATGGAGTTAGTTGGTGTCGGTGCAGCTAATAAGCCGGTTGATCTTCGAACCACGCCAGTGCGGCAAATCATTCAGCTGGAAGATCTTCAAGAAGAAGCTTAGTTCAGGCTTGGAGACTTGCGGCCCTTGGGCGTAAAGGAGCCTCACCTGAAGCAGATGATGTAATAAAATGAGCGGGCTTGGCTTCCTAAAGCACGTTTAACGAAATAAAGTTGCCCGACGGCAAGTTTATTGAGGCGATCTTTAGGCAAGCTCGTTTTTTACTATCAGATGCATCAAGCTGAGGCGAACAGCCCAGAGCTTGGCACTACCTTTTCGGCAAAAGGTGGTAAAAAATTGGTTCTTGGAAAGAATTAGATTAGCGACGGCGGGAGGTACGGGCGGCGCCAACGATGAAACCTAAGCCGGCGATTGCAATAACGCGACAGGTTAAATATCGTGCTCGGTTGTGGTCGTAGTTAATTACTTCTTGTTCGGTACGTCCTATGGGACGTAGATATACAGGCGCCAAAGTTCTGTCGGGTTTGAAGGTGTCGCGGCTCGCTATCAGCTCGACACCCAAAATCTGCGCCATACCAGGATCTCCCTGTCCGACAGCTCCGTCTTCGTCGAAAATTGCAGCTCCTACTTTTTCTTTTGGCATTTGATTTAAATATAGCACTACAGCATAAGCATTTTAAGTGATTTTAATCACAGTCGGTTTTTTAATCTATCAAGTGAGCAGACGCCTGAGAGTTTGGCATTACCTTTTTGGCAAAAGGTAGCAAAAGCTGGATAAATATGTTATTAAATAGGTATTCCATCGACCCGAGGAGTGAGTGTGGGTACATTGCTTCAAGCAAACTTGTCGTTCGGGGTTGCCCTGGATGCCGAGCAGATCGAGTCTCTACCTTGGGACTACGAAGAGAGTGGCGAGCGCAGCAAGTCCTTCGAGGACTGGCTGAAGGACTTGGCCGGCGTTGTCGACCCGATCCCCTACGAGATTGGCCACGGCTACGAACTGAAGGCCCTCGACGATTGGGTGGCCAAGAACACGGAGGCCTACGAGCAGTATCGAGCCGCCGAAGAAAAGGCCGAGGAGGAGTGCCCGATCAGAATCGTCCCTGTCTACTACGAAGGCGAAGACGGAGACTCAGGCTGCATCATTGCGGTCAAGTCCAGCGTTCAAGCGGCGCGGTGGCAGAGCGGATCGAATCCGCGTGAAGCCAATTTCGCGGTCAGCGATGAGGACGTGGAAGCTGCCCGCAGCTTCTGCGCCGCCCACAATCTGCCGTTTGATGAGCCCAAGTGGCTCATCTCTGTCTACCGCTAGAGTAGACAGCAAAGCAGCGGGCCGCCGAATAGGAGCGGCTCGCTAACGGGCCTGGCAATCGCCAGGCCTTTTCAAATTCAGTTCCTCAACTTGGGGCGCAGCTTTTCGGCCCAGAATTCCATAAAGCTCTCCACCTTATCTCCCGGATAAGCGATCGCCAGATTGGCTACGCCAATGTCCAAATATTTATCCATAGCATCAAGATGCTTCTTGGCATCCGGTCCGGCTGAGATCAAGCTGGCCAGGTCGTACGGCTTGACGTTCTTAGTAGCCGCGGCGAAATGAGCCGGGTTGGGCAGCTCTGACTGCACTTTCCATCCACCGACGGCAAAGCGGAACTGCTCATAAACATGCTGCAGGGCGGTTTTTTCATCGGGGTCCCAGCCAATGACTACCTGCCCCCATATATTGTCTGCATCGCCGTCAGCCTCTTTATAAACTTCAACTAATTTATCATCGGGCTCTGTCATGCATATGCCGTCAGTTAACTCGGCCGCCAGTGCTGCGGCACTAGGACCGCCGGCGGCTAAAAACGTATTAATTTCTTGATCCGGCAGATCGAATATTCTGGCATCATCCACCTGGTAATAATCGCCGTGGTAAGTGACGTACTCCCCGCCCCACAGATCGGCGATGATTTCTATTGCTTCGCGCAGCATCAAGTGGCGCTCTTTGGCCATGGGCCAACCCAAGCCGACTACGTGTTCGTTCAGGCGCTCGCCCGCTCCCAGCCCCAGAGTAAAACGGTCATCGCTTATTACAGCCATGGTTGCCGCCATCTGCGCCACGATAGCGGGGTGATAGCGCATTATCGGGCAGGTAACCATAGTGGCCAGATCTATTTTTGTAGTAGCCTGGGCAACCGCCCCTAAAATACTCCAGGCAAAGCCGGAGTTTTCCTGATTGGGCAGCCATGGATGATAGTGGTCCGAGATTACCAGAAAGTCAAAGCCGGCATCCTCCGCCATCACCGCCTGTTCGATCAGATCCTTCGGGTGATTGCCTTCGCAGTAAAGAGAGTAGCCGTATCTTGCCATTTTTTGAGTGTAATCCAACTGCTCCAGCCTTTCAGTCATTTTGCTAACACAAAGGCATGGGTAAACGTGTGTTGGGTCCGGGCATCTATAGCCTCACCTGAATAAGCACATGCGTGGCCCTTGGGCATAAAGAAGCCTCACCTGAAGCAGATGATGTAATAAAAATGAGCGGGCTTGGCTTCCTAAAGCCCGTTAAACGAAATAAAGTTGCCCGACGGCAAGTTTACTGAGGCGATCTTTAGGCAAGCTCGTTTTTTACTATCAGATGCATCAAGTGAGGAGAACAGCCCAGAGTTTGGCACCACCTTGTCGGCACAAGGTGGTAGATCCTTGATTTTGCTAAAGGTGAAAATTTAGATAGCCTTAAATCTGTTTTTGCGAAAAAATTAACATATGCCAAATTTGGATTTTGAAATTGAGACAAAGAAAGATCGGCAGGTAATTGATATTACCGATCTGGCGCAGCAGCTGGTGGACTCCCAAACAGCTGCCGTCAGCATTTTCGTGACACATACTACCTGTGCCGTAACCACGGCTGATCTTGATCCGGGGACAGACCTGGACTTACTGGATGCCTTGTGGGAGATGATACCCAAGCTGAAATACCGCCACCCCCATGACCCGGAGCATGTACCGGCGCACCTGGCCAGCTCTATAATTGGTCCAAGCGTGACCATTCCGGTAAAAACCGGCAGCCTGGTACTGGGAGTCTGGCAGCGGATAATTCTGGTGGAACTTGATGGTCCCCGCACTCGCAAAGTAGTCGTAACAGCCTTTGTAGACCCCGAATCCGGACTTCGGGACGCAGACGACGTTGAATGATAAAAGCGACAAGCAGGCAGTGTGAGGGTGACGGGTGAGGCAGTAGCGCCCCACCCGTCACAAGCTAGTACGTCAGCTCTTGCCCATTAGTTGCTGGGCTTGAGCCATCAGGATGGTCGCCTTAGCTCCCCGCTCGTAAGCGGCTTTCAGCTCGACGACGGCTTTCCGGATCGCCGGCAGTTGCCTGCTGGAGACTCCCAGGATCATGAACAGCTGCTCTCTCTCCTCATCGGTGAGGCAGCGCTGATCATCTTGGCCGGAGACCAAGTACGCGAACGATGTGTCCAGCAAGATCGCCAGCTTCACGAGCACCGTCAACGAAGGCCGACGGGTGTTGTGCTCGATGCGGCTGAGGTAGGCGTAGCTGCAGCCTGGGAAGGCCAGCTCCCGCTGGGAGATGCCTCTATCCAGGCGTGCTTTCTGAACGCGAGAACCGACCTTGCCGTTGCTGTGGCGACGCGGCAGCTTCTTGATTAGGTCCGCCTGTGCTTTGGCGACGGTCTTCGGTTTTACTTGTCTGGGCAATCTACTCTCCTGGAGTTGATGTGTGCCTGCTTGTCTTCTCCGAGAAAAATCACGAAGATATTAATATTTTACCATAAATTACTCTAATTTACAAGAGTGTCTCGATAGCAGTACATTTGTTAAATTTAAACTATGGAATTCAATTGGCTGCAGGCCATCGGCTTATTTTTCGCCTCGCTGGCGCTGGATGCGGTCTTCGCGCTTTATACTATCGCGGTCATAAAATCTAAAGCACTTCATGCTGCTTACATGAGTGTGCTGACCTATGTACTGGGTGCGGTTGGGATAGTCAGTTATGTCCACAACAAATGGTACATAGTCCCACTGTCTGCCGGGGCATTTACGGGCAGCTACGCGATCGTAAAGTACGAAGCTGTCAAAAACGCCCGCAAATCCTAAAATTCTCCTTCAAAAAGTCTGTTGAAATCACTGTAAATAACTGTGCCGGGAAACAAAATAAGACCCCGAAGGGTCTTATTTTGTTGACAGTCATCTCCGAGGAGAGGGCTGTCCCAGGGACAATCGTTTCCGGTTGTCCCTGCTGCCACCTCACAGTGGCTAAGTACCAATATAGACTTAACAGTAAGTGCGGTCAACAATAAAAATACCGGCATTTTATAAAAATATGCACAGTTAGTTTTTAACAGATAACCGGCTGTGGGCAACCTGTGCATGAACCTGTGGTTAATTTCTGGAGTGGGGTCTCAGCCGAATAGCATAATTTATCACCGCTAATTTTTCAAAAAGCGAATATACTTCGGCGCAATAGGAGAGGCGCTTATGAAGGGAAGAGCCTGGCTGGCGGCAATATCGGGTGTGATACTGTTTCTGATATTTCTTGGCATCGGCTCCCGAACTATGGCTTCAACAGAGTTCATGTCCGGCAATTCTGTAACTGTAGCGGGTAACGAAACCCTTGATTACGGCCTTTGGGTGGGCGGCAGGAATGTCAGCATAGCCGGAACCATAAACGGCGATCTGTTTTGCGGCGCCCAGACAGTCGATATCAGCGGCACCGTCAAAGGCGATGTAATTTGCGGCGCCCAGACTATAACTATCAGCGGCACAGTGGAAGGCAGTGTCAGACTGGGGGCCCAGACTGTTAATTTAAACGGTGATATCGCCCGCAGCGCTTCGGTTGCGGCCCAAACTGTAAATATTGATTCCAAGAGCCGGATCGGTATGGATGCCAGTTTTGCCGCCAGCAGTCTAAATATAAATGGCACCGTTGGTCGCGATCTGGCGATTGCGGCCAGCAATGTGAACATAAGCGGACAAGTAGCCCGCGATATAACAGGTACGGCCGACAGAATAACCTTGGCACGGGGCGCCAAAGTTGGCGGAGGCATAGAATATACCAGCAAGAATAAGATTGCTATCGACAATGGTGCCACTGTGGGGGGAGCGGTCAGCCAGCATCAGCCCAAGGAAAAAGCGCACCCGGCTTTATCGTCGCTGCTTTTCGGCCTGGGCGTTGCCATAGTATTGCTTATAACAGCACTGATAGTGACCACGCTGCTGCCGCAACTCGTGCATCTGGTGGCGGTCCAGGGGATAAGAAGGCCGTGGCGGGCTTTGCTGACAGGTTTAGTGGCCAGCATCCTCATCCCCATTTTGGCGGTACTGCTGATGGTAACCATCGTTGGTTTGCCGCTGGGCATACTGCTGCTGATCAGCTGGTTATTGATCGGTCTGACCAGCGGCTTATTCACGGCCTATTACATTGGGCTTAGGATCTGGCCGGCACTGCGCAACCCACTGCTAATAGTTCTAGCTGGCGGCGTGATCCTGCTGATTCTGTATCTGATACCGTTCGTAGGCTTCTTTGTCATGCTGCTGGCTTATTGGATGGGAGCCGGCATGGTGCTGCTGGCCCTCACAGACCACACGCCTCCGCCCAGCTATCGCATCGATAGGCCGGGAAGGAGCGGCAGATCCGGTCCGGAAGCCCGCTATAAACGGGAACCTGCCGGGCGAGGATTTTTTATAGATCGCCGCCAAAGAGCGTAATAATTTGGGCGTAAATCGTCCCTATGTGAGATTGCTAATAGCGGGATGGGAGAGTTTCGGGCCAGAATAATCATATATAGAATATAAGCGCAAAAAAATTTGAGGGGAGGGCGACTATGGCAAAAGAGGAAGTTATCGGAATTTTGGCGTCGTGGCTAAAAGATGCGCACGCCATGGAAGAAACACAGATCAAATTATTGAAGCGGGCGATTAAAGATTTTGATGATGACGATAGGATCAAGAGAAGGCTGGAGCGTCATTTAGAGCAGACGCAGCGACAAAGAGAAATAGTTGAGGAGTGTCTGAATTCTATCGGTGAGCAGCCGGCCAGAACCAAGGACTTTATGAGCAAGATGATGGGAGCCGGCCAAGGCATGAGCGCCAGTGCGGTCGGCGATGAAAAGGTTAAACATATGATAATTCTTGTAGGCGCCGAATATTTTGAATTTGCCTGCTACGAAGCCATCAGGGAAGCCGCCCAATATGCCGGAGAAGGGGGAATTGCCGAGGCGGCGAAGCAGATCGGCGACCAAGAATTAGACATGGCTGAATGGGCCGAGGATAACTTATCCGGAGTAGTCAGGGAACAGTTAATGTCCGCCCGCTAAATTGGCTGGTATGATGACTACTTCTTAATGTTCGCCAGATTTTCCATTATTTGAATTACTGCAGCGAAGTCGGCCTTGATATCCTTGGCGACGCCGATGGCGGCTACCTGGCGAGCTGCGGTTGCCGCCGGCACCGGTGCGGCCGCCTTTTGGGCCTGCTGCTCGATAATGCCGAAATCCTTGTACATCAGCTCTAGCGAGAAATTTATAAACGAGTAGTCGTCTTTGGCGGCTAGTTCCAGCTTGGATTTCTGCGAAGGGGAAATAACAGCGGTACTATCCAGCACCTCTATCATCAGTTGCTTTTCAATGCCCATTTTTTGAGCCAGTGCTAAAGATTCGGCCAATGATTGCAGCCCGACGCCCAGCAGCAGGTTTACGCACAGCTTGCCCTTCATGCCGAAGCCACTGGCCCCCATATAAAAAGTCTGTTTGCCCAGCGGCTCGATGTAGCTTCGACAATCGTTAAAAGCGCTTTTGTCGCCACCTATAAATATGATCAGCTGCCTGGTCTCCACCTGCAGGATACTGCCGGATATGCCCGCGTCCAGAAGCTGGCCCCCCTTTTGTTCGACCGCGTGCGCCAGTTCTATCGTTGTATCCGGCGAGACTGTGCTGAAATCTATAAAATACTTGCCGGTTATATCCCGGCGTAGAATGTCTTCGAACACATCCTCATCAGCGGCATCGTTAAAGACAGAGATAAAGATGATATCAGCACGGTCTATCACGCCTTCAATGGTGTCGCTAACCTCGGCTTCGCCAACAGGACGCTCGGCACGCCTTTCCTGGCTGCGGTCCCAAACCACTATTTCTCCATGGTCCTCTAACAAATTATTGGCCAGCCGGCTACCCATGTTGCCAAGGCCGATAAAGCCTAACCTCTTAGCCATATCCCTCCTATATACCTGGTTAGGTTAGCCCACAATTTGCCCCCAATCTGTCAAATAGCTAACTCATAGGAATTACTTTCAGAAATAAAATGGAAGTATGAATAAAGAGCAAGGCGGCAAAGGCGTAGTTGAGAGAGGTTTGAATTTTTTTGAAAAGCTTCACTACGGGCTTGGCGCTGCGGCCCTTGTCGGGGCGGCTATCGTACCGGAATTTTCAGCACCGTTAATTGTCTTCGGCTCTTATGAGCTTCTGCACGGTTGGGTGCTGAAACTGATAAAAGAGAGGGTCGGGTCCGGCAGCAAACAGCCGGCCAAAAATCCTACTACAGATAAACTTGCTGGTTCGGTATCATAGAGACCCAGAACCCATATTCTTCCATGAGTTCTTTAAGCTCAGCCAAACCATCTGTGTGACAATCAACTATGTAAGTTTTGCCGGTGCTGTTATCCAGATCAAGTACGGATATCCCATAAGTATCGAGGGCTTCTTTCAAGTCTTCGATGTCTGGCTCTACTAAAGACTCCGGATCCTCGCGAAAGTAAACTCGAAAATAAGGGCTTTCATTTTGATTCGGGTTAAATGACCCAATAGAAAACTCAGACATGTTATTGTTATTTTGACATAAAACTAGCTATTTGTAAACTTATTTCTTGCGGGCGTGCAATTCTTGAAACTCTTTTGACGGGCGGGCTCAAGTTCTCCGGTTGGGGTCAATGATGTACTTTCTTAGGCTAAGCACACGGGTAACAAACTTTCTTTTGCGGGCATTCCAGATGTTCAAGTCGTCTTCTACTATCATCGATACGCGGTGCGCCGGAAGATCCATTGGCAAAAACCGCTTCTCAAAATTCGAGCTTATCTGTCCGCCGCTAACAGAGCCCCTCTCAGTAATACTCATATAATTGTTGGGATCCCAGGTTCCCGGGGTTTGCAGCCGGATATAAAGTGATTCCCGCTGATGCGCTTCGCCATAGGCTGTAGCGGTCCTCTCGGGCATTATTATCCCTCCCTGGGTGATGTGTATGGGTAGGCCGCGCGCCACTCTTACAGCATTGCCGGTGTGGTATATCCGGTTAGTGGGCGAAATTTCAGGCTGATTTGGGGCGGGTGCCGCATTAGCATTCAAAGCTAAAGCTCCGGCAGCTGCTGAAACCGCCGCCAGCGACCTAAACGGCCTTTCAGGAGTATGGTTAACCTCACTCATTTTATAAGGCTAGTACTGTTATAGGAATTTGGCAGTAAAAAAACACCCATAACATTGGGTGTTGGTGTGGGGCGGCCCTTTCGGACCGCCCCAAGTGCTTCATCTACTTGCCTCCGCCGCCCATCACATCGCCGATACCCGGCGGTAGTGCCACGCCGCAATAGCCGGTCGTAGCCGAAAGGTACTGGGAAGATCCCTCTCCTTCGTAGTCCCCAACGCGAATGGAGTATCCGAACGTCGGGGGGTAGGGGAGTGCCGGGGCAGGATACTCCGGCGGGTAAGGGAACGACTTCCAGTCCGTGACGAGAAGGGTGATGTGGAACATCGCCTCCTGACCGGGCTGGAGAGTCTTATCCCAATAGACGGTCTTGATGGTCGTCTGAAATGCGCCTTCGCCGATCGTCGTGTCGGTGCCCCTCAGGGAGGGCTTCGCACCAGCCAACTGGAACCGTGCCCAGGGGCTGAAGCCCAACCCGTTAGGGGAGATGTGAACTGCGACGGTGTGGTCGCTGGTGTTCTTCGCCCTGATGGTGAAGGTGGTGTTCTGGCCGACGTCGACACATTTGATCTGTTTCACGAAGCCGTGTTCGACTTCGAACGTCGGTGTTGCAGCGTTGCTGCTGCTTACCACTGCGAGAGCGATGATGGCGGCAATTGCCACCAGTAGCGGCTTGCTGCCAAAGATGCGAAAGATCATCGGACTCCTTCAAGACGGAGGTAGTGAGGTGCTCCCGGGTGGGAGCGTTTAAGCCTCAACCACCAGAGATAACGCCTATTTTAACATAAGTATTATAAAAAAGCAATACTATCAGTACATCCTGCTACCTCTGTTAAGGAAAAACTACTTTACCCTTGACTACAGGGGTCATTGGGTTTATGCTTAAAGAGGCTACACAAAAAGCCAAAAGTACACCTCACAAAAAGAGGCGGGTTTCTTACCCGCCTCTGCTCTTTATAAGGCCAAAGCACCAGCCGCTACAAGAACTACTGCGAATATGCCGCCACGGGTTGTATTTTTATAATCCTTGTGTTAAAATATAAATATTGTTTCGAATGAATCCGGGTTTATGCAGATTTTAACTCAGGCTTCAATTAAGCAATCGAGTTAAACACCATAAACGAAAGGATTCTTTTTTAATGTATAAAAACACTTACCGGCGCGGCCCAAGCCGCCCAGGCGTGCAAAGCTTTAGTGGCTCTAACCGCCGCAATCGTAAAAACGCTAAACAAACTATTGACCCGTCGCGCTTTATTAAAGCTGCCGCTCCGGTCAGTACTGTCGGCTACGAGCCGAAGCACAATTTTGCCGATTTTGAGATGCACCCACTGCTAAAAAGCAACGTGACCAATAAAGGCTATACCGTGCCATCCGAAATCCAGGATAAAACTATCACTCTGGGGTTGGCCGGGCAGAACGTAGTTGGTATCGCTAATACCGGTACCGGCAAGACGGCCGCCTTCGCGCTGCCGATTCTAAACACGCTTATGCGCAACCCAAGCTCTCAGGCTTTAGTAATAGCGCCAACCCGCGAACTGGCTATCCAGATCGAGGAACAGTGCCGAATCTTAGCCAAAAACAGCGGCCTATCCGCCGCCGTTCTAATCGGTGGGATGCCGCTGGGACGCCAAAAGAGGGACCTGAAAGACGGCTCCCGCCTGATAATCGGTACCCCCGGACGCATCAAGGACCACTTAAATCAGCACACGCTTGATCTGAGCCATTGTGGAATGGTAGTTCTGGACGAAGTTGACCGCATGCTGGACATGGGCTTCATTAACGATGTCCGTTTCATCCTGGAAAAGCTGCCAACCGAACACCAAGCCTTTTTCTTCAGCGCCACTATGAGCCCTGAGATAAATGCCTTAATAGATACTTTTTCCCGCGATGCCGTAACAGTTAACGTTAAGGTAGCCGAGACCAGCCAAAACGTTCACCAGGACGTAGTGCGCTTTTCCGGTAACGTCGATAAAATTGACTCGCTGCATAATGTCCTGATCCAACCGAACGTTCAAAAAACCCTGATTTTTGGCAAAACAAAACACGGTGTTGAACGCCTAAGCCGCGAACTTCGTGCCCGCGGGTTTAAATCCGAGTCCATGCACGGCGATAAAAGCCAGGGCCAGCGCAAGCGCGCTCTGGACAGCTTCCGCGACAATCAGATCAAGGTACTAGTAGCTACCGATGTAGCTGCCCGCGGCATTGACGTTAAAGACATCACCCACGTCATAAACTACGACGTGCCTCAGACGTATGATGACTATGTACACCGCATCGGCCGGGCCGGAAGAGCTGGACAGGCCGGGTACGCTTTGACCTTCGTCGACAAAGGTTAGCTGACTCATCCACAGGCTTCTCCACAGCATACCCACAGGGGGTTATCTGTTAAATAAACATGTGCATATTCCACTGAAAATTTGCCGAAAAAATATGTTGACGGCAAATAGCCTTAGGTCTATATTGGTACTTAGCCACTGTGAGGTGGCAATCGGCAAAAGTCAGAGATGACTGCGTCGAGGAAGTCCTCTCTTCGGAGAGAACTTCCGGCGAGAAGAGACCCCTCGGGGTCTTTTTTTGTATAATCAGACGTATTTTGGCGCATTGCTATGTCAGAAACTCCGCTGCTCCCTCACAGTATTTAAATACAGCTCGGTCCGCTGCTCGTTTCTTGCCACCCCACAAAACAGGTTTTGCAGGGGCCCCGATCTTCCTTGCACTGCATCCAAACTACACCTGATTGCGGCGGCGGCTTGCGCTGCACATAAATGCGGAATTTTTAAGCTAAAGCTCAGAAAGCGTCTGATAAACTGATATGGATATGAAAAAGGCCGTCGTAATCGTAATTGCCGTAGCCATCCTGGGACTTTTGGGGTTACAGGTCAACAAAAAGCCCGCTAGCCAAGCAGGCCAAACCGGCGCGCCAACAAATACGAGCAGTACCGGGACGACTACTGCAGCCAGCCCGGGCAATTATAAAGACGGCACCTTTACCGGCAATACTGCCCAAACCCCGTACGGCCCGGTTCAGGTGTCGGCCGTTGTTAGCGCTGGCAAAATAACGACTGTAAACTTATTGCAAATGCCTTTCGCAGAGGGAGAATCAAAGCAGATAAGTGCCTCCGCCGGACCCCAGCTGAAACAGAATGCCATTGCCGCCCAAAGCGCGCATATAGACTTTGTCTCAGGCGCGACCAGCACTACTTACGGGTTTGAAGAATCCCTGCAGGCGGCTCTGGATAAGGCGGCCTCTTAAAGCCAAACCGCTTACCTCTATCGCTATTTTGAAAATAACCTTAAAATAAAGGTATGCGCGCCAACCAAATCGTAATGGGCACGGGCGTAAGCATTGATGTACCCGGACTTACGGACACGCAATTTATACAGAAGGTCTTTTCCCGGTTGCAAAAAATTGACCGTAAATTCAGCACTTATAAGAGTAAATCTGAGATCTCCAGATTCCGGCGCGGGGAACTACGCGAGCAGGAGTTAAGCCACGAGGTTCGTAAAATAATGCGCGCCTGCCTGGAGATGGAGAAGATCACAGGCGGTTACTTTAGCGCCTGGTTCGCGGGAGAGTTTGACCCCACGGGCTACGTGAAGGGGTGGGCGATCTCTGAAGTCGGCGCTCTTTTGGAGAAAAATGGCTACACCACATACTGTGTCGGCATCGGGGGCGACATCAAGGCTAGGAGCGACTCCGGTAAAGTTTGGGGTATAGGGTTGCAGAACCCCCTGGATAAGCAATCTATCCTTGGTAGGATTAGCGCCAAAGATATCGCCGTAGCCACCAGCGGCATTTATGAGAGGGGGGACCACGTTATCAACCCCAAGACCGGCAACCCGGCAAACGAGCTGCTGGGCATTACCGTGGCCGGTCCGGATATTATCCGCGCTGACGTTTTTGCCACCGCCGCTTTCGCAATGGGCACTGCCGGGTTAAGTTTTATCGAGGACCAGCCGGGCTACGAAGCCTTAGCGGTAGATAAAGCCGGCAAAGCCTTGGCTACATCCGGCATGACATCTTTACTAAATACTAAATTGTAACGACTATATAGGGCTAGGAATTGTAACCGGGGAAGAAATCGGTGATGATTTTATCCGGGGCTACGCCCAGTTCCAGCAGCATCTGATGGACGGCGGCCACAAAGCCCTGGGGGCCGGATATATAAAACATGCGCTTATCAAAATCAGGCGTATTCTTCCTGAATAGTTCTTTGCTGGCCAAGCCGGATAAGCCGGTCCAATTTTCTGGCGCATCGCGGACCACATAGTAATTCTTAAATCCGACTCCCTCGGCCAGATCGAAGGCTTTTTGGTAGGCAATCTCAGCAGGTGAGTTGACGAAATAAAACAGATTGATGTCACGCTGCTCCTGCTTGTCTATCAGATATCTGGCCATGCTATGAAACGGCGTAATGCCAACGCCGCCGGCAATAAACGCCAGCTTGGCAGCCGGATCTTTGGGGAGCGTAAAGGAGCCGGCCAATTGGGCGGCCAGCACAACTTCCCCGTGCTTCAGCTTCGATAAACTGCTTTTAAAACTGCTGGGTCGGACAGGCATCTTAATAGTGAACATTATCGATTCTTCGGTGGGAGAAGAGGCTATGGTCAGGTAGCGCCGGTTGCCGCGGGCGTCAAGATGTACGCCCGGCAAGGTCCACTCCATATATTGCCCGGGTTTGAAGTTAAGCTTCTTGGGCGCGTGGAAGTGATAGCTGTATATCCCCTCGGCTTCTTTTTGCTGACGAACAAAGTTAAGCAGCAGGCTGCGGTTGGGGTTAAGTATGAAGACCAGGATATTACCTGCCAGCAGGGCCTCTTCCGGCGAAAAACGCAGCGCGATTATGGCGTAGAGAATGCCAACCAGAGCCGCATAGTAAAGGCTGGATCTGAATTTAGTTGGCGAGGTGAGTGGCTCCGTCAGCATTATCGAGGCGAAGAAAATCAGGGGTGAACTTAACAGTCCTATCTGGATAAATTGGCTCAGCGAGCCGGCCGGAGCATGGAAAATCAGGTAAGCCAGAGCGATAAGAATAAACAGCCCGGCCATCTGGAAACGCTTCATTTTGCGCAGTATCAGAACGGCGCCGATGATGAGCAGCGGTGCTACGGCTCGGGTGCCTATCCACCAGCTGGCGTAGCTATGAAAGACGACGCCGGACACGAAGGCGCCGAGGGCTGCCGGGTTAAAAATGTGGCGTCCGCGGACAGAAAGTACATATTTAGATAGTTGGGCGACGACGGCTGCGGCACCCAGGATCAGATAATCGTGCAAGGTACCGGCCGGCGTTAAAATCAAGGACAAGATCAGGGCTGTTATAAGGTCTGATTCGTGGTTATAGGGTACCTTGAAAAGTTTCGCGAAAAGCCAGTTGGACAAACGGCTGATGGCCAGCAGCCAGACAAAGGAACCGATAATATCGACGGCGCTGAAGCCGATTTGGTGCCCAAGACTCAGAGCCACTGCGGCCAGCAGGTAGAGGCATAGTAAATAAAGTACCAGCCGATAAGTCGTTAAACGGTCCAGGCTTGAATCCAGCGCGTCCCCAAGGCGCTGCAGTTGTAGAGAAACTTGTTTCACGTAACCCCCAATATATCAGTCTAAGACTTAAGAATCGCTTAGTTTTTTATGAGCCGGAACAGACCAGGCAGTTTTTTTCTTCCCCGAAACCGGCTGTCCAATGCTTACTGGCTTTTATAGGCGACTCGAAATCACGATAACCTATAAAGTCAGCCGCAGAACGAAGAACCCAACCCAACCAGCCGAAAGTATGGATTCGCCCCCAAAGTAGCGCCGCCCAGCTTGGACCGACGGGTGTAGCGTAAGCCGGTTGGGCCGGTTTGTAGGATCTGAGCCGCCTGCCGGCGCGTAAGCGGCCGAGGTTATCGGCTACAAACTTAGCGTCGTGGATAGCAGTCTGGGCCATGCCGGAAAATGGCGTATCGGCATTATCGCCTATGACGTAAATGTAATCCTCGGCTGCCAAAAATTCATCAACGACTACTTTTCCGCGGTCGTTAACGGCGAAGTCATTGTCGGAGAAAAATGGATGATTGGTGACGCCGGCCGTCCAGACAACGGTCTTGCTTTTAAGGTTGCCCTCGCTGAAATACAGACCATCAGTGGTTTCGGATCGTACCGTTTCGCCAAGATAAAGTTTGACGCCCAGCTGCCGCAGACGTTTGGCCACTGCTTTGCTGTAGGGTTTTGGCATACGCGGCATCAGCCGGGGTGCGGCTTCAACCAGGTCGATGTTGACCCGGCTTTTATGAAGTCCGTGGGAGGCCATGATGTGACGGATGTAATGGGGCAGGGCGGCTGCCAACTCTACACCGGTGGGGCCGCCACCGATGATTACATAATTAAGATCAGGTTTTTTATCGTCCACCAGTTGTTTATGGATGTGGTCCCGAAGCTCGTGAGCATCCTCCATGGATTTGATCCCATATGACAGCTCTGGCAGACCTTTGATGCCGAAGTAATTGGTGACTACGCCGAGGGCCAGTACTAAAAAGTCGTACTCGTACTTTGATTTTCCGCGTACGGTTTTACTTTTGCGATCAATGCTCTTGATGGAATCGCGGACCACTGCGATATTTTTATTGCTGAATATTTCAGCCATAGGGATACTTGAAGCGGCGCGCTTGCCGCCGGTAGCCGCTAGATAAAGGGTTGGGTAATATCGAAACTCGTCGCAGTCCGATATCAGCGTTACCGAAAACCCCGGTTTGCCGGCCAATTCCAGCGCCGTTTTAATTCCGCCGAACCCTCCGCCTACGATTACGACCTTTTGTTTTTTCATGTTATTGCTTAGATTTTAACCTAAAATGCTCATGCTAGGCGAATTTTATTGTCGTTTTGATAATTTTAGACTAAGATAAATCCTTAACTACAGGGTGTAAAATCGGGGGATTTGTTTAATGGTTGCAAACGCCAAGAGAGAATTATCAAGACACGCGGAGAATAAGTGGGTGATATTGGCGCTGCTGGCTCTGGCCCAGTTTATGGTCGTACTGGATGTTGCCATCGTTAATGTGGCCTTGCCGTCAATCGCTCGTGACCTGCATTTTGCCCCCAGTAATCTCCAGTGGGTAGTAACTGCCTATACACTGACATTCGGCGGATTTCTGCTGCTAGGAGGCCGGGCGGCTGACTTGTATGGGCGAAGAAAGCTTTTTATAGGCTCCGTCACGGCTTTCGCTCTGGCATCGCTAGCTTGCGGTTTGGCCCAATCCGACACAATGCTGATTGTTACTCGCGCTATACAGGGCTTAACAGGAGCTATTATGTCTCCGGTGGCTCTTTCGATCTTATTAACTGAATTCGATGAAGGTAAGGAGCGCAACACTGCCCTGGGAGTATGGGCTGCGGTTTCAGCCGGTGGGGCAGCCGTAGGAGTACTGCTTGGCGGGGTTCTGACCCAGTATCTGGATTGGCGCTGGAACTTCTTCGTAAACGTACCCGTCGGTATTCTTGTTGTGCTGGCCGCAACTCGCCTACTACCGCACCACATCGGTGAAGAGAATAAGAAAATGAAGCTCGATTTACCTGGTGCCGTAACCGCCACGGCCGGCTTAATGGCCTTGGTCTACGGCCTGTCAAAGGCACCTAACGCCGGCTGGGGTTCAACTACTGTAGTCGGATTCCTGATCCTTAGTGTTGCTTTAATGGCCGCTTTCATCATTCGCGAACGGCGTACCGACCAGCCGCTTCTCAACTTAAGGATCTTCAAAATCCGTAATGTTTCTGGCGGCAATCTTACGGCTCTGGCAATTGCCTGCACTTTGTTTTCTATGTTCTTCTTCATGACTCTCTACATCCAAACGGTTCTGGGGTACTCACCTATAAAATCAGGGCTATCCTTCCTGCCGGTAACCTTCGTTATCGCGATTACATCCGGCATCGTATCTAACTTAGTAAACAAAATCGGCTATAAGCCCTTTTTGGTGGCTGGACCGGTTATATTGAGCATCGGCCTGTTTACGATCGCCTCCACCATGAAGGTCCATGGCAACTACTTGCACAATGTTTTTCCGGGTTTGGTCGTCGTGGCGTTTGGGATGGGACTGTCGTTCATATCAATGACTCTGGCTGCCACTTCAGGTGTTCCTAAACATTTTTCGGGATTGGCCTCGGGCGTTCTTAACACCTCTCAGCAGATCGGCGGTGCGCTGGGCTTGGCAATTTTGGCGGCTGTTTATGCCTCTACCTTCAAGTCGGATATTGCTACTAATACTGCGGTCTCGCTGGCTAAAGTCAATGGCTATAAAGCCGGGCTTTACGTTGGAG
>JAQGHE010000048.1 GCA_028288985.1 Candidatus Saccharimonadota bacterium | reverse complement strand
ACGTGAGAGTGCTAACTCGTGTTATTATGTTGGGGTAGAGCTAAAAATAGTTAATCTGTAAAACTCATTACAGAGGAACTTGGCTCTAAAAAATAATATGAAGTTGTTTACAGGGGGATAATAAAACAATTTTATGATGCCAAATTCACCAGATTTCCAAGAATTTTTAAGCCATTTAACCAATAATGCGCTGCAAAGTCTTAGGCAAGCCGACGCCATAGCGCGTGCGTCCGGCAGTGCGTATATTGGTACTGAGCACTTGCTGCTTGGCGTACTTGCCCAGGAAGGCTCCATGGGAGCCAAAATACTGGAAGGCGCCGGTATAACTCTTGACCGAGCCCGGTTGGCGCTGAACCTTACACCCAAGACTCTCGTTATTAGCATGGGCGCCAAGGGATTATCAGAAACCGCTAAACTTACCCTTAAGATGGCCTGGGAAATCGCCCAGGAGTTCAGCCAGGACTATTGCGGTACCGAGCACGTTTTATATAGTATTTTGAGTCAAAAGAACGCCCGGGCAACCACCTTGCTGCGCGACATGAATATAGATGTTGACCGTCTTTCTAATGAAGTAGAGCAGTTCCTAAACCGCCAGCAGTACGAAGAAGATGAGAAAACCGCAGGCAGCCCCAAACGTACCAAAGGCGGCAAAAAATCAGCCCTGGAATTCTACGGAACCGACCTTACAGAGCTGGCCCGCGAAGGCAAGCTTGACCCGGTTGTCGGCCGCGAAGCCCAGATCAAGCGACTAATTACCATTCTTAACCGTCGGACCAAGAACAACCCGGTTTTAATCGGGGAGCCGGGTGTTGGCAAGACCGCAATCGTTGAAGGTATTGCTCAGCGCATAATCAACGAAGAAGTGCCCGACAGCCTGCTTGATAAGCGAATCATCACGCTAGACTTAGCCGGCATGATCGCCGGGACTAAATACCGCGGCGAGTTTGAAGAAAGACTCAAAAAAATTATCTCGGAGCTGGAGAAGGACAAGAGCGTCATCGTCTTTATTGACGAGCTGCACTTGATAGTCGGTGCCGGCGCGGCCGAGGGCTCTATGGACGCCGGAAACATCCTAAAACCAAGCCTGGCCCGCGGCAAAATCCGTATGATAGGCGCAACGACCACGGATGAGTATTCCAAACATGTTGAAAAGGATGCCGCACTGGAGCGCCGCTTCCAACCCGTCCAAGTACCGGAAACTAACCCCGGTGAGACGCTGGCGATTTTAAAGGGCCTGCGTAAACACTATGAAGAGTTTCACGGCGTAAAGGTCAGCGACGAGGTACTGGCTGATACCGTTCAATTTGCCCGCCGCTACATCAACGATCGCTACATGCCCGATAAGGCCATCGATCTGCTGGATGAAACAGCCGCCCATCTGCGCGTTAACAAAGGTAAGACCCCGCCCGAACTACGTGGCCTGCAAAAAGAACTGAAACTGGTGAATACGCGCATTGAAGATGCCGTTGACAACGAGGATTATGAGAAAGCCGCCAAGCAAAAGCAGCAGGCCAGCCAGCTAACCGATAAGATTCGGGAGCTAGAAGCCAAGCATAAGACGACCAAGCCTATAACATTGACCTCTGACGACGTAGCTGAAACCGTAGCCCGCATGACTGGTGTCCCGGTCAATAAAGTCATCAAAAGCGAAGCCAAATACCTGGTTAACCTGGAAAAGAACCTCGGCAAGTACATCATCGGCCAGGACGAAGCGGTGGAAACCGTTTCCCGCGCCGTTCGCCGTTCGCGCTCCGGCATAGCCAGTGAAAAGCGGCCTATCGGCTCATTCATTTTCTTGGGACCAACAGGTGTCGGTAAAACCGAGCTGGCCCGCGTACTGGCCCGAGAGTTTTTCGGCAGCGAAGAATCCCTGGTAAAGATCGATATGAGCGAATTTGGCGAACATCATACCGTAGCCCGACTGGTCGGAGCACCCGCCGGCTACATAGGTTACGATGACGGCGGCCAGCTGACGGATAAGATCCGCCGCCATCCCTACAGCGTAGTGCTGCTGGACGAGATCGAAAAAGCCCACCCGGATGTCTTTAATATGCTGCTGCAGATTCTGGAGGACGGTGTTCTCTCTGATGCCAAGGGCCGCAAGATCGACTTCACCAATACCATCGTCATCATGACCAGCAATATCGGTGCTGAGAAACTGCAAAAGGAAGCCAGCTTCGGATTTTCCGCCAACCGCCAAGCAGATCTGGATAATCTGGACGAACTCCACGAAGCCAATAAGAGTAAAGTCCACGATGATATACGCAAGATGATGCGGCCCGAGCTGATGAACCGCATCGACAAAACCATAGTCTTTAGGGCCCTCACCAAACAGAATGCTCTGCACATACTTGATCTGCAGCTGGATGATCTACGTTCCCGCCTGGTCAAAAAAGGCCTGGGGCTGGAAGTCACCAAAGCTGCCAAGGAATATCTGATAGAGCAGGGCTACGATGCCCTTAACGGTGCCCGGCCAATGAGGCGCCTAATCCAGGAAACCGTAGAAGACGCTATCGCCGGCGGGCTGCTGGACGACAGCTATCGCAAGGGTGATGTCGTATCCGTAACCACTAAAAAGAACAGCAAAACCAAAGAACCGGAACTGGCCTACACTTCTGCCAACGAGTAGCCGTTGCTATACTTAGACGATATGCGATTAACCAGAAGACTAGTAGGCATTGCGGCCACTGCTCTTGTACTGCTTGGACTTGTTGCGGCGGTTGCGAGAGCCCAGTCGATCGAAGACTGGTTTAGGCTGCGAGGCTATCAGCCGCCGGCCCAGATCGCGGCTATAGCCACCGAGGATAGCCTGACGCCCTACGGCCGACACGTTCTCTACGTCACGCACCCAAAGCTTGACGGTGACTCAGCCAGCTTTTTGCGGGACTGCTCCCAGGCGGAGCAGACCATCGTTCTTGGCTGCTATCACTCAGGTGCTTCATTATTGAGTAGCGACAGCTTTCTCTTCGTTAAAGACGTTAAGGACCCGCGCCTGCAAGGAGTCCGCCAAGTAACGGCTGCTCATGAAATGCTGCACGCCGCCTACGACCGCCTAAGCGGCAACGAAAAAAAGACCATCGATGCCCAGCTGCAGGCCTTTTATGATAATGGTGTCCACGACCAGCGACTCATCGATACCATCAATGCCTACAAAAAGACCGAGCCGGCAGACGTCGTTAACGAGATGCACTCCATTTTCGGAACGGAAGTTGCCAATTTACCTGCTCCGCTCGAGAATTATTATAAGAAGTACTTCGTCAACCGCGGCGCCGTAGTGGCCTTTGCCAGCAGTTACGAGGGCGAATTCACCAGTCGGACGGCTCAGATTAAGGCCGATGACGCACAGCTGGCTCAGCTAAAGCAGCAAATAGGGGCGCAGGAGCAGCAGCTGCAAAGCCAGCTGTCCGGTATTGACGGTGACCGCGCGCGGGTAGAGCAATCTAACGATTCCGCATCGATTAATCAATATAACTCCCGGGTAACATCCTATAACGCCGGCGTACGTAAGCTGCAAAGCGATATCGCGGCTTATAACGCCCTGGTTGAAGCTAGAAATGCTATCGCTACCGAGCTGCGGAGTCTGCAGGGCTCGTTAGACAGTCGCCTTACCGCCCAGCCCGCCCAGTAGCAACTTGCACCGCATCAAGTGCAAGCCGCTTCTAAGGAATGAGCCTGGTATTTTGCTACTTTGGCCATCCCAAGTAGAATAGAAGCTCTGGCAAAAGCTTTGGCAGTCAAATTCGCCTGTACGGCTTGCGGTGCTACTTTCCGCAGCTGGACTGGACGCTGTAGCAGCTGCGGCGAGTGGAACACGCTTGCCGAGCAGGTTGAGGTATCGACTTCGACAGCTGGCTCAAGCGGCAGATCTTTATCAATTGAATCTATAGCCAAAGCGGCGGCACATGATACAAGGCGCATCTCTACTAAGATGCCGGAGTTGGACGAAGTTTTGGGCGGAGGGCTGGTGGCCGGCAGCGTAAATCTGCTAGCCGGACAGCCGGGAATAGGCAAAAGCACCCTGTTGCTGCAGCTGGCCCATAACGTGGCGGCAGGCCACAAGGTTTTGTATGTCAGCGGCGAGGAATCTGTTCAGCAGGTGGCTCTACGCGCCCAGCGTCTCGGTACAAGAGGCAAAGACCTGCAGTTAGCAGTCTCTACCGTGGCCAATGATATAGCCTCCACTATCAGCGGAGGCAGCTTTGATCTGGTTATTGTTGACTCGATTCAGGCCGTGGGCGTCAGCGAGATAAGCTCCGCCGCCGGCAGCGTCAGCCAGATAACCAATAGCACCCAGCTTCTGACCGCCGCTGCCAAGGCGGCCGGCACAGCTATGATCTTAGTGGGCCACGTCACGAAAGAAGGCTCCATCGCCGGTCCTAAAGTGCTAGAACATATCGTTGACGTAGTGCTGCAGCTGGAAGGGGACCGCTACGGCGGCTTTAAGATACTGCGCGGCGTAAAGAACCGCTACGGCTCCACCAACGAGTCGGCCATCTTTGAAATGGCTGATACCGGGTTGGTGCCAGTTGATAATCCTTCGGCTGCGCTGCTGGCTGAGCGCCAGGTCAGTGACGGTTCGATTGTCCATGCCACCATGGAAGGGTCGCGGGCGATTCTGGTAGAGATACAGGCACTGGTAAACCCGACTAGCTACGGCTACCCAAAGCGCACCGCCAGCGGCATAGATTTGAACAGGGTTAATTTATTAATTGCAATGCTGGAGAAGCGAACCAAACTAAAACTGGCCGACAAGGACATCTACATCAATGTCGTTGGCGGTATAAGACTTACCGAGCCGGCGGCTGACTTGGCTGTCTGCATGGCCATTGCCAGCGCCGCCAAGGGTATGCAGCTGAAAAAGAACGCCGTAGTGTTTGGCGAAGTGGGCTTATCCGGCGAAGTCCGCCATGTGCCGCAGGCTGAAAAGCGGATAGCCGAAGCCAAAAAGCTAGGCTTTGAAGCGGCTATCGGACCAGCCGTACGTTCCGGGAAAAAGCCGGCTATCTTAATGCCCATCAAAGACGTTCGATCGGCTCTGAACAGTTTCCTAGAATCTTAGGAAAAGGTGACTAAATAACGGACGCACGATAAGCAGACCGTTACTGAAGCGGTTTGTTTGGCATCGTTTGGTATTGGGGTGCGTGGTGCAGTAGGGCTTTGAAGTAGTAGTTGTATTGCGCTGTGTGCTGGCGGTCGTAGCGTTGCCATTGTTGCCGTTAAATCCGGTAGGAGGAGATGTCATGGTGACGGTGGCGCTATCTGTGGCGCCGTAAAGCACGCTGTCCGTAACTTGAGCTTTAATCGTAGCTGGGCCTGAAGATGTAGGCTGGTAGGTGAATGAATACGGTCCGCCGCTTGCAGTACTTATTGTTTTTACAACCTGATCGTTGACAGTGAAGGTCAGCGTGCCGGGGAACTGCGGGTATTGGGCATCGTCAAACGGATGAGTGCCGGGAGTGATGGCCGCCGAGATGGTACAGGTAAGATTGCATATGCGGTTACCGCCAGAACCAAGATCGCCTGCAGCTAAAGTCACAATTGGCTGGGCATCGCTGCAGCTATGAACGTCATCGGTAGCACCGCTGCTGCTGGCACCCCCTGTGGCTCCGAAGAATATATCCACAGAGAAAGCATTCGGCACGGCAGTACCGCCTTGAGTCTGCTTGGCCAGTTCCGGGGTGCAGGAGGTGGCTAGTTTGTTAGACACTTTATCGATAGTTTGGTTCTGGTTAGTGGTATTAGACTTGGGCTGATACCAGGACGGGAAAATATCCGTAGCCGGGCTTGGCTCAACGGATCCCACGCCTACGTGGGTATGGACAACGAAAGCCGGGGCCGTTTTTATATCAGATGGCTGAGTCCAGTTAACTGGTGTGGTGTGCAGGCTGTCCAGCGCGTAGGTCATCAGGCCCTTGGTCAAAGGCGCCGTTAGGGTTTCCATAGTGCCGGATAAGCCTTTATTGCGGGTATGATAGCCTACCCAGCTGCCCACGGCGTACTGCGTGTTCCAGCTCATCATTAAGCCGTCAAAGCCATTGTTGGTAGTACCGGTCTTAATAGCAGACTTCCAGCCGTTATAGTTATGCCATTTGTAATAACCGGCAGGCAGGTAGCTGGCGCTAGGATCTGAGGCCATGTTATTGACGATGTAGGCGGAATCCTGCCTGATTACCTGGTTGACGTTCTTATCACCAGTCTTGGGCTGCTTCCATTCATAGAACGGCTTACTTGAAGCGCTTTGGTAGAGCTTCAGGATGTAAGTTTGAGGATATTCTTCTCCCATGCGCGCCATAGTAGCCAGACCGTTGACGTGCTGATCCAGGTGCAAGTAAGCGCCGTCACCGATAGCCGAAGCGCCGTAACAAGGAGCCTCGTCTTTGACGGTAGCGTTGTTAACGTCTACGCCGCCGTTATAACACCTGTAGGCATTAGGGGCGTTCATCATAGAGTTGGCCATCTTGATCACCTTATCGGTGCCTACGGTCAGCATGGCTTTAACAGCTGGTACGTTGCGCGAACCGCCCAGCGCATAACGCAGGGTAAGCGGGCCAGGGTATTTGAAGTCATAGTCCTGCAGACAGTTACCCGTGCCTTTAGGCGGCGGCACACCCTTGTCCGTACATGGATATCCCGGCAGTGGCCCCTGGGAATCGTAAAGCACAGAGCCGGCGCCTACTCCGGTGCCGTTATCTATCAGGGCAGCGTAGTCATACGGTTTAAAGCTAGAGCCCGGCGAAATATTTATCTGGGCATAGTTAATCTGGCCATAGTCCGGGTTGGTGAAGTCCGTACCGCCCACCAGGGCTACCATTTGGCCGGTCTTGACGTCTTCCGCAACCAGGGCGGAGGTATCGGCTCCAGCCCGGCGGATGGTGGATATGTTCTTCTGGGTAACTTCTTCGGCCTTGTTCTGGAGGTTCATATCCAGAGTGGTTATAACTTTCCAGCCGCCAATCTTGTTACAGCCGGCACTGTTACTGCAGGCAAACTTCTTTTCCAGTTCGTTCTTGGCAGCCAGTACGAAATAAGGGGCTTTGATACCGGCAAACTTGGTTTGCTGCGGGAACACTTCGGCCAGTACATCTACTTTTTTTGCGGCGTCAGCCTCGGCCTTAGTAATCTTTTTAGTCTGCACCATGACATCAAGCACATAGTGCTGGCGGTCTAGGAAGCCTTGTTTGTCAAAAAATTCTGCATTGTATGGAGAATATACTGAAGGCGCCTTAGGTATGGCCGCTAGCATGGCGGCTTCAGCTAGAGTTAGATCTTTGGCACTCTTATGGAAGTAATCGGACGAGGCCGCCTGTACTCCGTAATCAACCCCCCCATATGGGGCGGCATTCAGGTAGCCCGTTAAAATGTCGTCCTTAGTATAAGTACGCTCCAGCTCTACGGCTAAGATCAGTTCTTTAACTTTGCGCGCGACGCTGCGCTGCTGCGTCCAGTCCAGGTTTATTTTGACCAGCTGCTGGGTGATGGTTGAACCGCCCTGGGTGCTGCCATGTTTTATCACGTCGTTGATAGTAGCCCTGGCAATACCTTTGACATCAAATCCCCGGTGGTTATAAAAATCGCGGTCCTCAATGGCAACGGTTGCCATTTTCAGATATGGAGAAATCTCCGTGCCTGGAACGGGCACGCGTTTAACGGCGCTGTAATCCTGCCACAGAAGCGTTTTTCCGGTACGGTCATAATAGCTGACACTGCCGCCGAGGTTTTTGCCAGTGACAGAGATGTCCGGCAAGTCTTTGCGGAAGTAGGCAAAAACGCCAAGGGTCAGGATAAACATTATCAAGATGGCGATACCGGCAATCTTTAGCGCCATGATGCCGCCGTCGCGGCTGAACCAGTATTCTGCAAGGTGTTTAGGGTCTAGACGCCAAGCTGCCCTCTTGAGGCGTGATTTAGGTAAACCGCGCAGGCGCTGGACTCGGCGCAGAGACTTGGCTTCTTTCATGGCTATAAATCGCTCTCCCAAAGAGCGATTCACTTTAATTGTGCGTCCGCTGCGGGTAGTTACTCGGTTTGCGGGACGCTTTCTTCGGTTGTCTGCCATTTAAATCTTTATTAACTCCTACAGTCTCCTATTATATCAAAGTATAACTATCGGCTAATGGTTAAATTTCCAGCCGCCCGGTAGGATATAGTAAGGTATACTAGCACTTGAATAATGTTAACTATTTTACGGTAGAATGCTTATGAAGTTATCCGAAGATTTACTGTGGCGCGGGCTGATTAAAGATAAGACCTTTGACGACCCCGCTTTCTTGGACGCGCCTAAGAAGTTCTACTGGGGCGTTGATCCCAGTTCCGATAGTCTCACGATTGGCAATTTAGCACCTCTACTTTTGGCTAAAAGACTGGCTATCGCCGGCTGGGAGGCCGTGCTTTTAGTTGGCGGCGCTACTAGTCTGATTGGTGACCCGGGCGGCAAAGACGCCGAGCGCCCGCTTCTACCGCGCGAGGAAGTTCAAAAGAACGCGGCCGCCATCAAGGCTCAGGTATCGCGCTTGTTTTCCGACCAGCAATTCAGCTTAGTTGATAATTATGATTGGTTTAAGGATGTTGGCTACCTGGACTTCCTGCGCGATGTCGGTAAACACTTTTCAATGACCGAACTGCTGCAGCGCGAATTTATATCAGAACGCCTCGGCGAGAGCGGCCCTGGCATCAGCTACGCGGAATTTAGCTATTCGCTCATCCAGGGTTATGATTTTTGGTACCTATATAAGAATAACGGCGTGCAGCTGCAGATCGGCGGCTCCGACCAGTGGGGCAACATGCTCTCCGGCGTGTCCCTGATACGCAAAAAGGAAGGTGGCGAGGCCCACGCGCTCTCCATGCCGCTGGTGGTCAATAAAGCGACCGGCAAGAAATTCGGCAAGTCTGAAGCCGGAACTATTTGGCTTGACCCCGCTAAAACTACCGAAACTGAGTTCCGCCAATTTTGGATTAATGTAGACGATGCCGATGTCGGTGATTTCCTGAAAGTCTTTACCTTTATATCAAAAGAAGAATTTGACGAGCTGATGGGCAGGCATGCCAGCCATCCGGAAAACCGCGAGGCCCAGAAGTATTTGGCTGATAAAGTAACCGAACTGGTTTTTGGCGATCAGAACCAGGAATCCGCCCGCGAAATCCAAAAAGTATTAACCGGCGAAACTCCGGTTGAATCGCTAAACCGCGAGATGATTGATAAATTACGCAGTGAAATCCCAGTCCATACCAGTAACGGCAGCGTAGTTGATGCGCTGGTGTCTACGGGCCTGGCTTCCTCCAACTCTGAGGCCCGCCGCTTGTTAAGTTCTGGCGCGGTGTATATCAATGGCCAAAGCACCAATTCTGAGCAGTTCCATCCGGAAGATTTTAAGAATCACCGCTTGCTGCTTCGCCGCGGCAAAGAATTTAGGCATTCAGCAATAATAGAAGAATTTGACGAAATAGGAGGCTAGATGGCAGAAGTTAAAAAATCAAAGGTCGTAAGAAAAGCCGATCAGTATGACGACCCGGAATATAACTACCAGGATTACTGGCAGGGGCGGGATTATGAGCATGCGGCCGAGGAAATGGCTATCCGGCGTCTGCTGCGCGGCCGCAAATTCAAGCAAGCGGTTGATGTCGGCGGCGGCTATGGACGCCTCAGCAAATTTTTAACTAAGTTCTCGGATAAAGTAACGCTGGCCGAGCCAAGTCAGCAGCAGCTGGATATCGCCAAGATTTATTTAAGAGATACTCCCCAGGTTAGCCAAAAGCTGCTGCAAGCATCCAACCTGAAGATGAAAGACGGTTCGGCGGACCTGGTCCTAGTGGTCCGGGTTCTGCATCACCTGCCGGATCCTTCGCCGGAATTCGCAGAAATCGCCCGCGTGCTTCAGCCCGGCGGCACCTTCCTGCTGGAATTTGCTAACGACGCCCACTTCTTAAATAGAATCCGCTACGGCCTGCGGGGTAAAAGTGTCCCTAAAACACCTGTTGATATCAGGAGCGAGCAGAATAAGGACGATATCCCGTTCGTAAACCACCACCCCAAAACGGTCATCAAAAAGCTTCAAGAAGCCGGCTTTGAGGTGGAAGCGACCTTGAGCGGCTCTAATATGCGCTCCCCAACACTTAAGCGAGTCCTCGGCAAAAAGCCCCTGCTAGCAGTTGAGCAAGTTATGCAGCCGCTGCTGGCACCTATCTATTTCGGCCCCAGCGTCTGGCTGCGTCTTAAAAAGAAGTAATCTATCGCAAAACGTTTCTGCCGATATATCTGGCAGCTAATCTAATGTCTTTTCGCACGGATTTCTCGTAGCCGCGTCTCGTTAAGAAGTACTGTCGTTCAGTCACGCCGCTTAACATGGCAGACTCTGAACCAACGGGTATTATTGACACTCTGGTACCAGCGCCTTCCTCGGTGTCGGCTTCTTCCACAGCTCCGTAAAAGCTCAAGCCCTGTTCTATAGCAGCTTCTTGGGATGGCAATTCAGGCGTTCTATTCATACTTGTAAAATAATCTTATTTTGCGTCGATTGCAATCTATACTAGTTTAAGTGACTCTGAACGATCCGATAACCGACCTAAAAGGTGTGGGAGATGAACTGGCTAAAAAGCTGGGCGTCCTTGGCGTACATACGGTTGGAGAGCTTATTGACTATTACCCCCGTCGCTACGAAGACTATTCCAATATAGTCAAGATCGGTGATATCCGCCCGGGAATTGTGACGCTGCAGGCTAAAATCAGCTCAGTAACCAGCCGGTATGTGCGCCGCGGCATGCACATCACAGAGGCACTGGCCTCAGACGACACGGGGTCCGTTCGCCTTACATGGTTTAACCAGCCATATCGAGCTGCCGGCATAAAGCCTGGCGCCGATTACTTTATATCCGGAGAGTATGCACTTAGGCGCCAGCGCTTTAGCATCACTAATCCCTCAGCCGAGCTCGTCAGTGATTTTCCTGTAAATACTGCCCGCATAATTCCTGTTTATCGGGTGACCAAGGGCCTTAAGTCCGGCCAAATTCGAAAATTGGTGCGTGAAGCCGTGGTGCAAGCCAAAGAACTGCCGGAGCATCTGCCCCAGTGGGTGCTGGATGATAATAATTTAATCGTTTATGCCCGCGCAGCTACGCAGATGCATTTTCCCAGCGGCAATAAGGCGCTAGAACTAGCCAAAAAACGGTTAGGGTTTGAAGAGGTTTTTGAACTATCGCTGGCCGCCTTGCTAAATAAGCAGGCAGTCGCCCACGAGAAAAGCCTTAAAGTTCCGTTCAAGCAAGATTTAGCCAAGAAATTCGTCTCGGAATTACCCTTTAAGCTGACAGATGCTCAGCGTAAGGTAGTCTGGCAGATCTATCAGGATCTGGAGAAGACGCAGCCGATGAACAGGCTGATTGAGGGCGATGTAGGTTCCGGCAAGACTGTAGTGGCTGCCATGGCGGCATTGATGGCGATCGAGCAGGGGCTGCAGGTAGCCCTGATGGCCCCGACGGAGATTTTGGCGCGTCAGCATGCCGACACTCTATATAGACTATTGGGCAGTGTTGGCCAAGCCGATAAAGTAGGGCTGTTAATTGGCGGCCTAAAGCCCAAGCAGAAAGAGTTAGCCCGGGAAAAGTTAGCCAGCGGAGAGATCCAGATGATCGTGGGCACCCACGCACTTATTACCGATAAGGTTGATATGCATAAACTCGGCCTGATAGTTATAGACGAGCAGCACCGCTTCGGTGTAGACCAGCGCAAGAAACTGCAGGCCAAAGCCGGGCATATGCCCCACGTTCTGCATATGACGGCTACGCCGATTCCGCGCAGCCTAGCACTCACTTTATACGGAGAGCTGGACGTATCGATCTTGGACGAGCTGCCGCCCGGCAGGCAGCAGATAGCCACCAAAATCACTTCCCCCAATTCTAGGGCTCAGCTAAACGAATCAATAGACAAAGAACTGGAAGCCGGAAGACAGATGTTCGTAGTCTGTCCTTTGATAGCCGATACCGAAACCAGCGGCGGCCTATCAGCTGAGGAAGTTTACGAGCGGGTCCGCAAAGACTTTGAGGGGCGCAGCGTCGGTCTTCTGCACGGTAAGATGAAGAGCACCGACAAAGAAGAAGCCATGCAAAAATTTCTAAACCGTGAGTATGACATTCTGGTCAGTACCACGGTAATAGAAGTCGGCGTGGACGTGCCCAATGCCACGATCATGCTGATCGAAGGGGCGGAGCGGTTCGGGCTGGCTCAGATACACCAGCTGCGCGGTAGGGTAGGGCGTGGGGCTCATCAGAGTTACGCGTACCTGATGCTGGAAGGCAGCCAGGCACCAAGCCAGCGGCTGCGGGCTCTAGAGACGACTACGGACGGCTTCAAACTAGCCGAACTGGACTTGCAGCTTCGCGGTCCCGGTGCCATCTATGGAACTTTCCAGCACGGTGCACTGGACCTGCGCGTAGCCAAGCTCACAGATCTGAAATTAATTGCCTCGGCCCGCAAAGCCGCCCAAGCGTTTATAGACAAAAAAGAGCCCCTCAAAAAATATCCGCGCCTCGAGTCGAAGGTCACTGCATTGCGGGCCATAACAAATTTAAACTAGAATAAAACAATGAGGATTATCGCAGGAAAATATAAGGGTAGGGAATTCAGTAGCCCGCACAGTCATAAGACTCATCCTATGAGCGACAAAGTGCGCGGCGCACTGTTTAATATCCTAGGAGATATCGAAGGCCTGTCATTTCTAGATGCCTTTGCCGGCAGCGGAGCATTGGCGTATGAGGCAGCCAGTCGCGGAGCGGGCAGCGTGGTGGCCGTGGAAAAAGACAGGGCGGCCTTTAATGTCATAGAGCAAAATATTGAGCAGCTGCACGCCGGGAAAGTTATCCATGCTACCCGGGCGCATCTGTCTGGTTGGAGCTCGCGCCATGTAGAAAAAGAAAAGTATGACATCGTCTTGCTAGACCCTTCCTATGACGACCTGCAGCCTTCGCTCACTTATAAAGTCATAAAACGCCACCTTAAGTCCGGCGGCCTGGCAGTTCTGTCCTATCCCGGCCACAATAACGAGTTGCCGGAATTCCCGGATTGCAAAATTGTCGAGCAAAAAAACTACGGGGACGCCCAGCTGGTGTTTTACCGCAAAAAATAGTTAGTTTTATCTGGTAGACATAATTCAATTGTTATTGTATAATATACGGCAATATGCCTAAATTGCGCTCACCCGAAACGGGTGCTTCTGGTTTTGATGACTATAGTTACTCAGATGACCTCGATTCGGGGGAGATTGATTTAGCAAAAATCTACGGATTTGATGGTTATGATTCTCCGGATTCTTCCGACCAGGCAGAAGCTTCTTTACCGTCATCTGACGGTGTAAAATTGTACCAAAAGGAAATAGCAGGCATTCCGATACCTGATCCCGTTGAGGTGAGGCAATTGGCCGATATTATTCGAAATGGGGAAAATGCCGAAGACATTCTTGAAACTCTTGAATTTGCCGAAATTCCCCTAGAAGGAGAAGTGCTGCAGATCAAGGCCAAAGCGGAAGCCGGCAGAATTGCCCAGGAAAGATTGTTTACCAGCCATCTACGGTTTGCTGCCCATGTAGCCAGGCAGACTATGGGCTGGGGGTCAAACGATAGTATCAAAAGTGGTGCCAGAATAAAAAACCTTGCAAAGTTCGCTGCTGATCCTTTGCCGCTAGCCGATCGGATTCAAGCTGCCAATGATGGTTTGATGCAAGCAGCTAGTAATTACAAAGCGGAAGTAGGTGCTAATTTTACTACCTATGCGATGTGGCGGATAGAGCAAGCTATCGAGCTGGCGATAATCGCCGACCATAACGTAAAAGTACCCGTAAACGTAGTCCGGGCATTAACTATGGTCACCGCATACCCGGAGGCTCTAGATAAGTCGACATTTCCTCATATGGAAGCGCTCGGGTATCTGGGGCATGATCCGCAAACCCAAAAAACATATATCCAAGGGATCAGGGAGAGGCTATCCTTCGATCAGCTACAGGAAGAATCGCAGCGACCAGGCGACACTCTAGCCGTACAAGAGGGCGATGTGCCCCCAACCTTTTATGAAGCTATTAGCGATGGCTGCAATGACGTCTCAGCGGTGATTGAAGAGCGCGATCGGACCGAGAGGCTGCTTGAAATTCTAGAGACTTTGCCCGAACGGGAGCGCAAGGTTATAAAAATGCGGTTTGGCTTTGAGGGCGAACCCGCAACATTGGAGGGAATAGGCCAAGAACTAAATGTCACACGCGAACGCATAAAACAGATTGAGAGCAAAGCTTTAGCTCGAATGGCCGGCTATAGCAAGATGATGGATTTAATATACGAGAGCAGGACTTCGGTAGGCTCAGTTAGAGGAAGCTATGGTGCCGTACATGAAAGGCCACAGCCAAAAAGTATAGAACGAGGGGAAAGCCTAAAATCAATGCTTACCAAATCGTTAAACTTCGCTATCAGACAAAACAAGCTGTCATTGGACGATATTGCCAGGAAATCTAAACTTCCCTCTATCGATAGGTATTATTATGGATATGGCCACTGGGCTTTAGGGGTCGACGAAAGCCAGACCTTAGAAAAAATGGGCGAAAGTCGTGCTAATCTCAGCTATACTAACCTGCTCTATCGGCAATATCTGGAATATGTAGACAGGTCGGTGTTTTTAACTCAGCCCGTACAATTTAACGCTATGACTATCAGTGCTGCGGCTGAAGAAGCCCTTAAATCTTCCAGTACCAGGGCCCTAGCGGGCCTAAAAACTAAACTGTTTGAAAGTATGCAAAGTAATCTTGAGGAACGGCCGGGCGAGAGTCCCCTCGAGCAGCGGGCATTTCGCTCTCAAAGCTCTTTTGACTCATGGTTGGATGGCCAGATCCAAGCAGGGATGAGTGAAGTGATCTATCAACCTAAAGTCGCGTAAGGGTAAGAAGGTGCCCGTTCTGCCTAGAGGCTAGCCATTTAAAGGAAAAATAGGTAGAATACAATCTGTTATTTTGTGTTTTTTCAAAAATGACGAGCAAAGCAAGCTGCTCGTTATTTTTAGAGGAGGAATAGCGGAAAGTGGCAGCAATAGATATAATCATATCTGTTGCGAAAGGTGATAACTTATTCTGACGAGGGGATGTGGTGAAATTGGTATACACGCTAGTTTTAGGAACTAGTGCCGTAAGGCGTGAAGGTTCAAGTCCTTTCATCCCCACCAATTGAAATTAAGACGCTCCCGATAAGGGAGTGTTTTTGATTTCAATTCATGTGTTGAGGACTTGAACCGATAGGCGAGAACATGGCTGTTCTAGTTTTCCAACTGCGTTCCCGCATGCACGATGTGAGCAGCTTGTGCTAGCGAGGAGCTTAATCCCTATATTGTTCTCATGGCTTTATTGTAGGTTATCTCAGGTATACAATCATGTAATGATAAGAGTTCCAACAAACCCCGGAGATACAGGCGAAATCTTTAAATATGGTGAGTTTGCATGGGAAGTTCATCTAGACGGCTGGAACAACCGATACGTAGCCGTCACGCTCTGTAGAAGATGTCTTGCTGAGGTTGATCAGGACGGCAAATGCAAAAGCGCTAGCTGTGGGTTTCAGGCAAAACTACACAACAAACCATTCAACCAGCACCGAGAAGAAGCCGACGTTGAGTATCATGCAAACAGTCGACGCAAGCGTCCACTCGAAACCCTCGGCGAACTACCTGTTGCAGTAAAGGATGCGGACGAAGACAAAGAAAACAAGGTTGCAATCAAGTTAACGGAGCACGGTGGCCGTAAGCTCGCTATCGTGTACATAATTGATAAGGCTACGGGCGAGAAGGTTCAAATGTTTCTTGATATAACAAAGGGTGAAATTAGATACGACGATTCAAATACTCGCCCTACCAAGCTCATTAAGTCAGTTCTTACAGAGTTCCCTGAATACGAGCAATTCACAGACTATAAAGAAGATGTTTAACTTAGCTTCTTAAGTTCCTGATACCGCAGCGCCGGGGCCAGCGAATATAGAGCCCCAACGACGAACGCTACCAGGCTGCCGATGAATGGGATGATGCCCAGCAGGCTTATCAAAACCATCACGCCGATAACTCCCCAAATGTAGCCGGAGTATGGCTTACTTATGGCCGCACTGCGCTCCATCGCCTCTTTAATGCTGCATTTTCGATCAAGCATTACGTATGGCGCCAAAAAATAACGGCGAAACATGATTATTCCTGGGATAATTAAAATAAGCCCAATAAGGATGTACAGTCCAGTTAAAAGATAAAGCCCCACCATCCGCCAACCCAGTTCTTTTACGGTAGCCCACAGGTGCGAAAATGATGATTTTTTGCCCTCTATGATGTCCAGCTGAGCCCTTTGCAGCATAATCTGGAAGATTATAGATACCACGATCCAGATAATCGCGAAAAACCCGATGCCCAAGAAAAGTGACCAAGAGTAATTAGGAAAAGTGGGAGAAGCTATTCCTACGCTATGTCCGGTGATGTCGTAGCCTACCCGGTTTGTCCCGTGTACGCTTGCAGGGTTGGTAAGCCAATTGTTCATTAGGAACAAAAGTTGCAGTAAGAAAAATGGCCAAAGAATATTGAGGTTATCAAGCACCAGCTGCTTACTTTTGCTAAATAGATCAAAAGACGGGGTGATGTGCATCGGTGAGCCTTGCCGGGTTTTGTGTTTGGCCATCAGTTTGATTTTAACACGCTATTGGTTAACTGTTATCGTGTGTCTATAATTATCCATAAGTTATGAATTTATCAACACAGCCATATAAGGGCGCCCGCGATTTTTACCCCGAAGACAAACGGATTCAAAAATACATGTTTGATACTTTGCGAACAGTTGCAGAGGGCTACGGCTACCAGGAATATGATGCGCCGATTATCGAACCGACAGAACTTTATTTGAGTAAAAGCTCGGACGAGATTGTGTCAGAGCAGACCTACAGTTTCACGGACCGCGGCGACCGTAATGTCACGATCCGGCCGGAAATGACACCCACAGTCAGCCGTATGGTTGCCGGACGCCGCCAGGAGCTGGCCTACCCGCTGCGCTGGTATAGCATCCCTAACGTTTGGCGTTACGAGCGGCCCCAAGCCGGCCGACTGCGCGAGCATTGGCAGCTAAATATGGATCTATTCGGCGTGTCCGGCATTGAGGGCGATCACGAAATGATCCAAATTGCGGATACGATATTCCAAGCTTACGGCGCAGACCGCGATATGTATGAAATCCGGCTCAACAGCCGCCAATTGATAAATGAAATCTTGAATGATTATGTTGGCCAAAGCGCTGATCAGGTTCTGGCTGTTATCCGTTTGATTGACCACAAAGCCAAAATGGTCCACGAGGAATTTATGGAAGCCCTGGAGAAACTGATACCGGACGGTCGCCACCATGATCTGGACAAACTGCTCCACCTGAAATCGTTTGAGGAGTTGCCGGACAGATATGTCCACCATCCATCCGTTAAGCAGTTGATTGAGCTTAAAGAGCTTTTGGGCGAAAACGGCATAACTAACGTAGCCGATGATCTGACCTTGATGCGCGGTTTTGATTATTACACCGACATTGTCTTTGAAGTATTCGATAAACACCCGGAGAACAACCGCTCGTTAGCTGGCGGCGGTCGCTACGACGGTCTTGTGGGACTATTTGGTGTGGAACCGGTGCCCACAGTTGGTTTTGCCGTCGGCGACGTAACTTTGCAGCGATTCTTAGAACTTCATGAACTGCTGCCCGAACTTAAGCCCGAAACAGACGTCGTAATCATTCTTATCGGGGATGTTTACAAGAAGGCCCAGCCGTTCATAGCATCTCTGCGAAAAAAAGGAATCAGTGTAGCGGTAGACCCGACAGGCCGAAAAATGGATACAGCCATCAAGCACGCCGCAAAATCCGGTGTTAGATACGCTTTATTCATCGGCGAGCAGGAGTTAGGCAGCGGCCAATACAAACTGCGCGATTTAGGCACCGGCCAGGAATCAGATCTATCGCAAGAACAAGTTGTAGCCGCCTTAAAGACTGAATAAAACCTCTTAAGCTCGCATTAACAGGTTAATATCTGTATACTTGTCGCGGTATGAAAGTAACTAAATCCGATAACTCAGCCACAAACGTCACCATAAAAGTTAACGGTGATGCTACTGATTTAGCGCCTATTAAGCGCCACGTTATCAGCCATTTTACCGACAGTGTAAAAGTGCCGGGCTTCAGAGCCGGCAAAGCACCCCTGGAGCTGGTAGAGAAGAATGTTAACCAGCAGCTGCTGATTGACGAGTTTATGGAGCACGCCCTAAACGACCTCTTCAGAAAGGCCGTGGACGAACAGAAGTTGAAGCCCGTTGGCCAGCCTGATGTAAAGTTGAAGAAATTTGTGCCATATACGGAGCTGGAGTTTGAGGCCACGCTGGACGTTCTAGGTCCCTTAACGTTGCCGAATTATAAAACTATCAAACAAACCAAGCCCAAAGTTGATGTAACCGCCAAAGATGTTAACGACGTATTAGACAGTCTCAAAAAAAGAGTGGCTGACCGCGTAGAAGTAGCTAGACCTGCCAAAGAAGGGGATGAACTTATTATTGATTTTGCCGGCAAGGACGACAAGGGCACAGCGGTGGCCGGCGCTGACGGCAAAGATTTCCCCCTAACTCTCGGCAGCAGTACCTTTATCCCCGGTTTTGAAGAGAATCTTATAGGTATGAAACCCGGAGACAAAAAAGATTTTACGATCAAGTTCCCCAAGGATTACGGTGTTGGGGCACTACAGAATAAGGATGTAACTTTCTCCGTTGAAGTTAAAACAGTCAGCGAGTTGGCGGAGACTAAGCTTGATGATGCCTTCGCCATGAAAGTCGGCCCCTTTGACAGCCTAAAAGACCTTAAAGAAGATATCAAAAAACAAGTCAGAAGCGAGAAGCAGGCCCAAGCAGACCAGCAGTACGAGAACCAGTTGATCAAGACGATTACCGATAAAACAAAGATGGAAATTCCCGAGGTTCTTATAGAAGACCAGCTAAACCGCATGGAGGCCCAGGAAAAACAGAACTTGGTTTACCGCGGTACCACCTGGCAAGAACACCTGGATCAGGAGGGTATAACCGAAGAGCAGCACCGCGAACGCCACCGCCCCGAAGCCGAAGAGCGCGTCAAAGCCGGCCTAGCTTTAAGCGAAGTTTCGCTTAAAGAGGGCATCGATGTAACGCCGGAAGAGATTGACCTGCGCATTCAGATTCTAAAAGGCCAATACCAGGATCCGACTATGATGGCCGAGCTGGACAGCCCGGCGAACCGCCAGGATATTGCCGCCCGCCTGCTGACTGAAAAAACCATCGCCAAGCTAGTCGGTTACGCTAGTAAACTGTGAGCCCAGCAGTCCTCGCAATATAATTCATTGCACGCAAAGTAGGAGAGCATATGGAGTTTGAGGAAATTTATAATAAATCGATTGTCATTGCGCCCTCCGAAGATATGGGCGTATTCATAGCGACTGAGTTAGATGCTAATGCGAGATTGCATTATTACTTAGGCAGAAGGCTGCTGTTGAGCCTAATTGCGCCTGAACATCTAGAGCAATTTAAAGCCGGCGACCTCAGACATTTGCCCGACTATGTATCGGAAGATCAGGAAAATGCGGGCATGATAGTCCCCCACACTAGAGGGCATTTAACTACCTTGCCTGGTTCAGTTATGCCTAGGGTATATTTTGGCGGTGCGGGCAAACACATATGGGAAGTTCAGTTCCCGCCCAATCGGTAATTAGCACTCTTGACTTGTGAGTGCCAGTTTTCTAAAATAGTTACATATGAATAAACCAGGACTACTCTTAGTACCAACAGTAATCGAGCAAGAAGGCCGGGTGGAGCGGGCATACGATATATACAGCCGCCTGCTCAAAGACCGCATTATCTTTTTAGGCGACGACGTCAATGAGCACACAGCCAATCTGATCGTGGCCCAGATACTCTTCCTGGAAAATCAGGATCCTAATAAGGACATCATCCTTTATATCAACAGCCCTGGTGGCAGCGTCTATGACGCGCTAGCCATTTATGACACCATGCAATTCGTTAAAAGCGATATCCAGACAGTAGGTATTGGCGTGCAGGCCAGCGCGGCTGCCTTTCTGCTAAGCTCTGGCACCAAGGGCAAGCGTTTCTTGCTGCCGCATGCCACGGTAATGATTCACCAGCCTAGCAGCGGCACCAGGGGTAAAGTTACCGACCAGGAGATTGATCTGCGCGAATCGCTACGGGTAAAGAAACTCCTTGAAGACATAATGGCCCGCAATACAGGCCAAAAGCAGGAGAAAATACACCACGATATGGAAAGAGATTTATGGATGACCGCAGAAGAGGCTAAAAAATACGGAATAGTCGATAAGGTTATAGATTCCCGCAAACTTGCTGAATCGACACAGAAAAAAGCCTAGTTTTCCACATCCGGGAATAATCTATTAGATTTATAGGCAAAAGTCTTGACTTACATGGGGTGAGCATACATAATGTAGCGTAAGAAGTAGTGTACTTTGGTGCTATAGTGTCCAAAAATCAGGTCACACGCAACGCCGAATGTAGTGGGCTTCGCTTAAGCGAAAAACCAAACTAGTGTTAAAACCTTTGTTTATAAAATAACTAATTTGAAGGGAGCGTTGCTTTTGATGGCCAAAAATCAGGGAGTTGCACCGACACAAAAACGTACGTACTACACAAAACAGGACGATGTAATTGAGAGGCCGAATCTAGTAAGCCACCAGAACACTTCTTTCCAATGGTTCGTGGAAGAAGGACTTGGCGAGCTACTGGCAGAGATCAGCCCCATCGATGATTACACCGGAACTAAATTATCAATTAGTTTCAAAGACTACCATTTTGAAGACCCGAAATTCAGTGAAAACGCCGCCCGCGAAAATAATGTCAGCTTTGAGGCTCCCCTTAAAGCTACCGTCGAACTGACCAATAAGGTTACCGGCGAAGTTAAAGAGTCCGAAATTTACCTTGGCGACTACCCCTGGATGACTACCCGGGGCACCTTTGTGATTAACGGCGCAGAGCGAGTTGTGGTTAGCCAGTTAATCAGAAGCTCTGGTGTTTTCTTTACCGCCGATCCTCATGGCACGACCAACGTATATGGGGCCAAGGTTATCCCCGTTCGCGGTGCCTGGCTGGAGTTTGAGACTTCCGCTGCCGGCGCTCTTTTCGTAAAGATTGATCGCAAGCGCAAAATTACCGTTACGACCCTATTGAAGGCCCTTGGCTTGAACGAGCAACAGATTCGCGACGCTTTCGCGCATGTTGACCGGACGGAGTCCAGCTATATCCAAGCCACATTAGATAAAGATACCGCCCACACTACCAACGAAGCCTTGATTGAAGTTTATCGCCGGCTTCGTCCCGGTGACTTGGCTACTGTAGAGAACGCTCGTTCCCTTTTGGAGAACATGTTCTACAATTTCAAGCGTTTCGATTTTGGCCGCGTTGGCCGATACAAGCTTAATAAGCGCCTGGACCTAGATGTTGCCAACACTACCGAGAACCGCATTATGCGCATCGAAGACCTGACGGCTATCATCGCTGAAATCGTCCGCCTAAACATTTCCCAGGAACCGGCCGACGAAATCGACTCCCTAGCTAATCGCCGCGTCAAGCTAGTCGGCGAACTTGTTCAGCGCCAGTTCCGCATCGGATTGCTGCGCATGGAACGCAATGCCAAGGACCGCATGAGCATGAGTGAGATTGAAACTGTCACTCCGGCCCAGCTGATCAATGCCCGTCCGATCGTGGCTGCTGTTCGCGAATTCTTCGCCAGCTCTCAGCTGTCCCAGTTTATGGACCAGATCAACCCGCTTTCAGAATTAGCCCACAAGCGCCGCTTAAGCTCGATGGGCCCTGGCGGCCTGAGCCGCGAGCGCGCCGGCTTTGAAGTCCGCGACGCCCACGCTACTCACTACGGCCGCATCTGCCCGGTAGAAACACCGGAAGGCGCCAACATCGGCTTGGTTCTTAACCTAGCCAGCTATGCTCGAATAAACGAATACGGCTTCATTGAGACTCCGTACCGCCGGGTTATTAATGCTGTAACACCCAAAGAAGCCGCAGGTCATATCGCTCGCGCCGACCTGGAAGATGAAAAAGGCAAAGTAATCGTTAAAAAAGGTCAGACAATCACTGAAGCCCAAGCTAAGGCTTTGGCAGCAGTAAAAGAAAAGAAGACCTGGCCAGTTAAAGCCAAGGCTACCACTGAGATTATCTACCTTGACGCCGCCGAAGAGAAACAAGCCGTCATTGCCGGAGCCGGTAATGAAATTGATACTAACGGCTACTTCGTAGAAGCCCGTGTCAGTGCCCGTAACCGACTTGAGCCTGAAGAGGTTGATGCCGACGAAATTACTCACATGGATGCCAGCCGCAGCCAGACTATCGGCTCCAGTGCCGGCCTTATCCCATTTGTTGAGAAGAACTACGTTCTGCGGTCCCTGATGGGATCCAACCAGCAGCGCCAAGCTGTACCGCTAATCCAGCCGCAGGCTCCGATTGTCGGTACCGGTCTGGAAGACGTGGTGGCACACAACACCGGCCAGCTGATAGTCGCCGAAGAAGAAGGCGAAGTAGTCAGTGCTACGGCTGATGAAGTAGTGGTTAACTACAAGAAAGCCGGCAAGCGCACCTATGAACCTGTCCACTTTGCCCGCAGCAACGAAGGCAGCTCCATCAATCAGATGGTGGTTGTCAGTAGCGGCGACAAAGTTAAGGCCGGCGATCCTTTAATTGAAGGCATGAGCATCGCCGATGGCGAGTTAGCGCTCGGAAAAGATCTGCTGACGGCTTTCATGCCGTGGGGCGGCTACAACTTTGAAGATGCCATCATCCTATCCCGCCGCCTGGTTGAGGACGACACCTTAACATCGATTCACATCGTTGATTACATGACCGAAGTTCGTGAGACTAAGCTAGGCCCGGAAATTGTCACCCGCGACATTCCTAACGTTTCAGAAGAGGCCCTGCGCCACTTGGACGAAGACGGAATCGTACGCATCGGTGCTGAAGTGCACCCCGGCGATATTCTAGTCGGCAAAATTACGCCAAAGGGTGAGCAGGAACTAAGTAGCGAGGAAAGACTGCTGCGCGCTATCTTCGGTGAAAAGGCTAAAGAAGTCCGCGATACCTCCCAGCGTATGAGTACCGGCCGCCACGGTAAAGTGGTTGGCGTTAAGGTATTTTCACGCGCTTCCGGACACGAGTTGAAAGCCGGCGTGATCATGCAGATCCAGGTCTTTGTGGCCCAGATGCGAAAGATCAGCGTTGGCGACAAACTCGGTGGCCGCCACGGTAACAAGGGTGTTATCGCCCGTATCCTTCCGATTGAAGATATGCCATTTAACGAAGACGGAACCCCGATCGACATCGTGCTGAACCCGCTTGGCGTGCCAAGCCGCATGAACATCGGCCAGCTGTTTGAGACCCACCTGGGTATGGCTGCCCGCGCACTAGGCATTAAAGTTGCCAGCCCGGCCTTTAACGGCGTACCTATTAGTAAGATTCAGGAACTTCTGAAGCAAGCCGGCCTGCCCGAAGACGGCAAACAGCAGCTTTACGATGGACGCACCGGCGAAGCCTTCGCAGAGCGCACCACCGTAGGAAGTATGTACATCATCAAGCTGAACCACATGGTCAGCGATAAAATCCACGCTCGTTCCACCGGACCATACACCATGGTTACGCAGCAGCCACTGGGCGGTAAAGCCCAAAACGGCGGCCAGCGCTTCGGAGAAATGGAAGTCTGGGCACTGGAAGCATACGGCGCAGCCTATACGCTGCAAGAAATGCTTACCATTAAGAGTGACGACGTCTACGGACGCGCCAAAGCCTACGAATCCATCATCAAGGGCACTGAGATCCAAGGACCAAAGGTACCCGAAAGCTTTAACGTCCTAGTCAAAGAACTGCAAGGTCTGGGCCTTAAGGTTGACCTGCTGGCTAACGACCAGATCGTCGACGCCGAGGAGGTCCTAGCCCAAAACGTTAAGGAAGAAGCTAAATCCATCCCAAGCGCCACGCCGGCGCCTGCGGCAGCTGATGACCTTTCAGGCACCATCGACGAGGCGGAACTCACTGAAGAGTTGGCCCTTATGGGCGACGATGCCGGAGTCTCTGTCCAACAAAATGAAGATACACCAACCACTAACGAAGAGGAGGCCTAAAAATGCGCCAATACAACGCAGGCACCAACATAGCCGACTTTGATGCCGTTAGGCTGGCCATCGCCAGTGCCGGCGACATCCTGGAGTGGAGCTATGGTGAAGTTACTAAACCCGAAACTATCAACTACCGCACCCAGAAACCGGAGCGCGACGGTCTTTTCTGTGAGCGCATTTTCGGACCGGTTAAAGATATCAACCCGCACGACGCCAAATATAAAGGTGTCCGCTCCCGTGAAGCTGCCGTTGATAAGAACGGCGAGCTGGTTACCCGCTCTATCGTCCGTCGCGAACGCATGGGCCACATCCAGTTGGCTTCCCCGGTCGCGCACATCTGGTTCCTGCGTGGTACACCTTCCGCCATCGGCCTGATACTTGGCATGACGGTTAAGAATCTGGAGCGCGTCGCTTACTTTGCCAGCTATATCATTAAAAGCATAGATTCTGAGACTCGAGACAAGATTCTAGAAGACAAAACTTCCGAATTTACGGCAGGCGAGCTGGCTATCAATAGCCGTTACGAGGCTGAAGCCGAAAAAGAAGGTGCCGATGTACGCACCCTGGCTGAAGGCCGAACCAAAGAGCTGGAAGAACTGGCCGCTGAGTTCAACTCCTTCAAAGAGCAAGTAGACAGCCTTGATAAACTGCGTCTCCTATCCGAAACCGACTACCGCAGCCTGCCGGACGAACTCCGGGCAGTCATTACCGTAGGTATGGGCGGCTCCGCCATCAAGGAACTGCTTGAGGGCGTTGACCTGTCTAAGCTTATCGAAGATCTGACAGCTGAGGCTGAAGAGGCCAAAGGCCAGCGCAAAAAGAAGATAATGAAGCGCCTGCGCCTTCTGGAAAGCATGGAACGTGCCGGCATCAAGCCGTCTTCCATGTGCGTATCTGTCCTGCCGGTTATTCCTCCGGATCTGCGGCCCATGGTACAGCTGACCGGTGGACGCTTCGCAACAAGCGACCTTAACGACCTATATCGCCGCGTCATCAACCGCAACAACCGTCTGAAGAAGCTGATGGAGCTAAATGCTCCGGAAGTAATCCGCCGCAACGAACAGCGCATGCTTCAGGAAGCCGTTGACGCTTTGATCGACAACAACAATGCCCGCTCCGGCCGCGCCGTAGCCGCTACCGGCCAGCGCCGCCGTCTAAAGAGCCTTTCTGACATGCTTAAAGGTAAGCAGGGGCGCTTCCGTCAGAACTTGCTTGGTAAGCGTGTTGACTACTCCGGTCGCAGCGTAATCGTTGCCGGTCCGGAACTTAAGATGCACCAATGCGGTCTGCCAAAGACTATGGCTCTGGAACTATTCAAGCCATTTGTAATCGGCCGCCTGATTGATCAGGAACTGGCCCATAACATTAGATCTGCCACCCGCATGATAGAACTTAATGAAGCCGCTGTCTGGGATGCCCTGGATGAAGTCATCAAGGGTAAATACGTTCTTTTGAACCGTGCTCCCAGCCTTCACCGCCTCAGCATCCAAGCTTTCCAGCCCGTACTTATCGAGGGTAAGGCTATCCAGCTGCACCCGTTGGTCTGTAAAGGCTTCAACGCTGACTTCGACGGCGACCAAATGGCCGTCCACCTGCCGCTTTCTGACAAAGCCCAGGCTGAAGCCCGCGACATCATGGCCGCCAACAAGAACTTGCTGAAGCCGGCAGACGGTTCTCCGATTCTGCACGTAGAGCAGGATATCGTTCTTGGCTGCTACTACCTGACATACGAGCGCCCAGGCACCGAAAACGACGCCTATAAGCCACTTGTCAGTCTGAACGAAGCGCTGATGGCACTCGATGCCGGCAAGCTTAAACTTCAAAGCCGCGTGCAGGTTTCCTTCCGCGGTGAAGTTCGCCAGACCACACTGGGACGCCTGCTGTTTAACGAAATCTTCCCTGAAGATTTTCCCTTCCAAAACGTCACCATGACCAACAAGCAGCTTGATAAGGTAATCGCCCGCGCCTACCAAAAATACGGCCAGGATGAAACCGCCCGCCTAGCGGACGAACTCAAAGAACTTGGCTTCCGTTACGCTACCTATAGCGGCATATCCATCGGCATGGAAGACTTCTCTGATCTGAGAGGCCTTTCAGAGATCGTCGATGACGGAGAAAAGAAAGCTACCGAGATTGCCGAGCAGTATCAGTCCGGCTTCATCACCGATGAAGAGCGCTACCGTCTGACGGTAGAAACCTGGACGGATATTGACGAAGTGGTTCAAAAATCACTGGCCGAGCAATTTGCTACCCAAGACAACACCATGTCTATCGCTGTCGCCTCCGGCGCCCGTGGAAACCTTAGCCAGATGAAAGACTCCGTTGGTATGCTGGGCATCCGCTCAGACGCCACTGGACGCGCCATGGAGCTTCCAATCCGAAGCAACTATAAGTACGGCTTAACACCACTGGAATACTTCACAGCCACTCGTGGTACTCGTAAATCACTGATTGACATCGCCTTGCGTACGGCTGACTCCGGTTACCTAACCCGCCGCCTGGTGGATGTTGCCCAAGACGTCTTTACCGTTCGAACCGACGCCGACGACCCAGGCCTGCCAATGTACCGCGCAGATTCCAAGCTGATCGGTATTACTCTGGGCTCGCGCCTGGAGGGCCGCTTCGCAGCCGTAAATATCAAGAAGTACGTAAAAGCTGGGCAGTTGATCACAGCTGAGATAGCCGACGCTATTGAAGCTGATGATACTCTGGACGGCGTACGCATCATGAGCGTGCTGTCCTGCACATCCGTCCGCGGCGTTAGCCGCGAGAGCTACGGTGTTGACCTGGCAACCGGCGAAGTAGTAGCCAATGACTACCCAATCGGTGTCATTGCCGCCCAGTCTATCGGCGAGCCTGGTACGCAGCTATCCTTGGACTCCAAGCACCGCGCTGGCGCCGTTACTTCTGGTGATGACGTGACACAGGGTCTTACCCGTGTTGAAGAAATCCTGGAAGTTCGCACTCCTAAGGGCCAAGCTTACCTGACCGACATTTCGGGCACGGTAGCCGCTTGGGAAGAGGGTGATAAGTACATAGTCCAGGTAACCGCTAAAGAGCAGAAGCCTCTAAAAATCCCTCTAGCCGGGCGTACTCCAAAGATCAATGATGGCGATGAAGTTGCTATCGGCGATATGATTGCCCCAGCTGAAGACGGTCTTGAGGCTATCAAAGCCGCTATGGCCGGTAAAGTCCATGTAACTGAAACCTCAGTCACCATTACCCCAAGCGCTAAAAGCCAGGTTCGCTACGAGATTCCGGGCTTCAAACAGATGCTGGTAGTTGACGGTGAAGAAGTTGTAGCCGGTCAGCGCTTGACCAACGGTTCCATCAACCTGCACGAGCTGATGCGCCTGCAGGGTGTAGAAGCCACACAGCGCTACATCATGAATGAGATTCTGTACATCTTCGCCAGTCAGGGCCAGAACATCGCAGACAAGCACCTTGAAGTAATTGTCCGACAGATGTTCAGCCGCGTTCAGATTGAAGAAGCCGGCGACAGTGAGTTCATTACGGGCGATGTTGTCAGCAAGCTGGCCGTTGCCGAAGCTAATGAGAAACTAACCACAGAAAAGAAAAACGTGGTTAAGTTCAACCAGCTGCTACTTGGCATCACTAAGGCTTCCTTGTCCACTGATTCGTTCCTATCAGCCGCTTCCTTCCAGGACACCACCCGTGTGCTGATTGCCGCGGCCACCAGTGGTAAAGTAGATAACCTTTACGGCCTCAAAGAGAATGTCATCTTAGGCCGCCGCATACCTGTCGGTACCGGTGCCGTGCGTGACGAAGAAGAGGTCGAAGAGTTTGCCGAAGTAGCAACGGTTGAAACAAGAGAGTAAATTTGCTAAACTTAACCACTGAATCTTTAAGGAGATGATAAGAAGTAATGCCAACCATTAACCAACTAGTCAGAAAGTCCAGAAAATCCGACTCAAGCAAGAGCAAGAGCCCGGCATTACTTCGAGTTACCAACAACCTAAAAACCAGAAGTTACGAAAAGCCATCGCCTTTCAAGCGTGGGGTTTGTGTCCGCGTTACCACTAAGACGCCAAAAAAGCCAAACTCCGCGCTGCGTAAAGTAGCCCGCGTGCGCCTGACAAACGGCCACGAAGTTTGGGCCTACATTGGCGGCGAAGGCCACAACCTGCAGGAACACGCCGTAGTATTAGTGCGCGGCGGCCGCGTTAAAGACTTGCCAGGTGTTCGATATCATATCGTCCGCGGCAGCCTTGACCTTCAGGGTGTAGCCAACCGCAAGCAGGGTCGCAGCAAATATGGCGCCAAGAAAGAGAGCAAATAATGCCGCGTAAAGTTACCAAAAGTCTCGTCCGGGATGTCCCGGCTGATCGTATGTACAAGAACATTGCTGTTACCAAGGTAATCAACCGGGTGATGCGCGACGGCAAAAAACAGATGGCTGAAAAGCTGGTTTACGGCGGGATGCAAAAAGCTGCCGATAAACTCAAAGTCCAGAACCCTCTGGAAGTTTTCGAACAGGCTATGGGCAATGTGCGCCCGCATGTAGAAACCCGCTCCCGCCGCGTTGGCGGTGCTAACTACCAGATTCCTTTTGAAGTTAAGGGCCAGCGTCAGCAGCACCTGACCACTATGTGGTTCGTAGCTGCCGCCCGGGCGCGCTCCGGAATGAGCATGGAAGATCGTATCGCCGCCGAGCTTGTTGATGCTTATAACAGCACAGGCGGAGCAGTGAAGAAGAAGGAAGACACCCACCGGATGGCTGATGCCAACCGCGCCTTCGCCCACTTCGCAAGAACTTAAATGTCTGAGCAAGTGCGCAATGAGCAGAGGTTCGAGAGGTGCTCTGACTGCGTTGATGTAGGCGGAACACTAACTCCTGAACAGTACCAGCGTAGATGCCAGGGACCGAAGAAGGTGGGAGAGCTAGCAGTAGCGGTGTGTGGTAAAAAGGTACCTCCTACCAGAGGCGAAGATATTTACCCTCAGTTATGGAAAATTGATTACTAATAAGGAATTAAATGGCAGATAAAAAAGACAATTTAGAACAACTTAGAAATATCGGCATTATTGCCCATATTGACGCCGGCAAAACCACCACAACTGAGGGTATTCTTTACCGTACCGGTTTGAAGCACAAAATCGGCGCCGTGCACGAGGGTGAAACCACAACCGACTGGATGGCTCAGGAAAAAGAGCGCGGCATTACTATTACGGCCGCCGCTGTTTCATCTACCTGGAAAGGCCACACCATCAACATTATCGATACTCCCGGCCACATCGACTTCACGGTTGAGGTAGAGCGTTCCCTGCGCGTCCTGGATGGTGCTGTAACCGTTTTTGATGGCAAGATGGGCGTAGAGAGCCAATCTGAAACCGTGTGGCGTCAAGCCGACAAATACGGTGTGCCTCGTATCTGTTTTATTAACAAAATCAACCAGACCGGCGGCGATTTCTACAAATCGCTGGACTCGATCCATCACCGTTTGAACAAGCGGGCTTTTCCCATACACCTGCCTATCGGCTTCGAGCAGTCAGTATCCGGCGTAGTAGATCTTATCAATATGAAGAGCTACACCTACAAAGATTTTACCGATCACGAGTTGGTTGAAGGCGAAGTGCCAGCTGATATGCTCGACCAAGTCAAAAAATACCGCTCTCTTTTAATCGAGAATGCCGTCGCAGAAGACGAGCAGATGTTAGAGAAGTTTTTTGAAGTCGGCGAAGAAGGACTTTCCGAGCAGGATATCAAACAAGCTATCCGTACCGCTGTTTTGGGCGGCAAGTTCTTTGCCGTAACCGGCGGCGATGGCCGCGGCGTTATTGTTGAAAAACTACTGGATGCTGTAAACGACTTCCTGCCAAGCCCTATAGACCGCGGTTCTACCTGGGGCACCAATCCCAAGAACGGCGAAGAAGTAGAGCGCAAACCGGATCCTAGCCAGCCTTTTGCTGCCCTGGCATTTAAAATTGCAACTGACCCATTTGTTGGCAAATTGGCCTTCTTCCGCGTTTATTCCGGAAAGGTTACAGCCGGCAGCTACATCCTAAACAGTTCTACCGGAGAGCGTGAACGGGTTGGGCGCATCGTGCGCATGCACGCCGATAAGCGTGAAGACGTAACAGAGGTGGAAGCCGGTGATATCGCCGCCATTGTAGGCTTAAAAGGCACCACTACCGGTAATACCCTGAGCGATCAGGCAAATCCCGTCTTGCTGGAAAGCATTACCTTCCCGGAACCACCAGTAAGCATCGCGATTGAACCAAAGACCAAAGCCGACCAAGAGAAAATGAGCTTAGCTCTGCAGCGCCTGGCCGAGGAAGACCCCACATTTAGGATCAAAGTAGACCACGAGACCGGCCAGACGATTATCTCCGGCATGGGCGAACTTCACCTTGAGATCATTGTAGACCGCATGAAGCGCGAATTTACCGTAGAAGCCAACGTCGGCGCGCCTCAAGTCGCTTACCGCGAAACTATCCGCAAGGACAACGTCGAGCAAGAGGGTAAGTTCATCCGCCAGAGCGGTGGACGCGGCCAGTACGGCCACGTCTGGATTCGCTTGAGTCAGAACGCTGCCGGCGAGGGCTATGAGTTTACCAACAGCATCAAGGGGGGTACCATTCCGTCCGAATACATCCCGGCAGTCAAAGCCGGTATTGAAGAGGCGCTGAGCAACGGTGTGTTAGCCGGATACCCAGTTGTTGATGTTAAGGCAGAACTTTATGACGGAAGCTACCACGATGTTGACTCCTCTGAAATGGCCTTTAAGATAGCCGGCAGTATGGCCTTGCAGGAAGGCGTCAAAAAAGCTAACCCTGTGCTGATGGAACCGGTCATGAAAGTCGTCGTAGTAACGCCAGAGGACTTCATGGGTGACGTCATCGGCGATCTGAACTCTAAGCGCGGCCGCATTGAAAGCATGGACGATTTGGCTAACGGCATAAAGCAAATCACTGCTTTTGTACCGCTTGGCGAAATGTTCGGCTACACTACCAACTTGCGAAGTTCTACCCAAGGCCGGGCCAGCTCCAGCATGGAACTGGATCACTACGCCGATGTACCGAGCCACGTAGCCCAAGAGATCATCGCTAAACACGGTAAGTAAATGGCAAATCAGGAACTTGATATTGGTCAACCTTTAGGCGTAAGCACCGATCATATTATCGGGCTTGCTTCGCGTGTATCTGAAAATAGACGGATGGCCGCCTTAGATATACGGGGTGATCTTTCATATGAGGATATACATAATATTGAGAGACGGCTTGATGATCATATTAAGATGCTG
>JAQGHE010000043.1 GCA_028288985.1 Candidatus Saccharimonadota bacterium | reverse complement strand
TCTGAAGTATTTAACGGGGGACCAGGGGCTCACTTAAATCTCATCACTTGTGCTGGTGATTGGGATGCGGCTAATCATCATTATTTAAGCAGGCTGGTAGTATTTACGGATATGACCTCCAGCCCTTAGCTTACGTGTAAAATACGGGACTGTTTAAGCCTGAGAAGTTCTTATCAAGTAGGGCATCCTCGTAATTTTAGGTAGCGTTTAAAGTGAATATTCTCGCTGCCCCGAACCATGGTACAAGAGAAAATGTAGCCGGAGGATTTAGGCATGATAAAGCGCCTCACTGCATTTTGCATCTCTTGCTCGCTGCTTTTTATAGGCATTATTAATGTTGGCGCAGCGGCTGCCAGTAGCAGTAGCAGCTCTGTGCAAAGCACTATTTTGTCTGGGCTATGGGAAGGGTCAAATTTTATAATCCCCAACGGCAGCGCTTCTCAGAGTGTACCCAATCGCTCAGCTCCTACCTCATCTATAACCACAAACGGACCAATGACTTCGTCGCCGGCAATTACAGGAACATATGCCGCCCTGGGCGATTCGGTGGCAGCTGGTCTTGGACTACCCAGCCAGGACGCCCTGTGCGGCCGTTCGCCCCAGGCTTACCCATACCAAGTGTCACAAGCAACCGGGTTACCACTTGTGCACGTTGCTTGCAGCGGCGCTACTGCCGGGGATATTTTTACTAATCAGGAAAGAATGGGGCGGACCATTCCGCCGCAACTCGATGCAGCTCTCGCATCTGGTAATCCCAGCATCATTACCATAACGGCGGGTGCAAATGATGCGCATTGGACTGGCTTTTTAAGCGAATGCTATACCTTCAGTTGTGGCTCAAGGACTGACACGCTCCTGGCAAGCTTTTATCTGGTTCTTCTTCAGGCGAAACTAAACACCGCGCTTAATGATATTGCAGCGCGCAGCGGTGGTACCCCGCCGACCGCAGTAGTGACAGGTTACTATAATCCGCTTTCCAGCAGTTGCACTTCCTTACAACAGAATGTAACGGCTAATGAAATAAATTGGTTGAACGGCGAAGTAAATGCCCTGAACCAAACCCTTCAAAATACAAGTTCCCAGTTTTCATTTGTAAGATTCGCTCCAGTCAATTTTACCGGGCACGATATTTGCTCGGCACAACCTTGGGTACAAGGGGTTAACGATCCAGCGCCATTTCATCCAACTACTCAGGGCCAAACAGTCATAGCTCAGGCGGTGTTGGGCGCCCTAGGGCGTTAGATTGTCCGACCAAGACGGGAGCTTTTTTGACGTGTAAAATATAGGACTGTTTTTAAGCCTGAATTGTAGTTCAATTGACTGGAAATATCATGGAATATAACAGCAGGTCCCACGGTGAGCCTCTGCGCGAGAGTATTTTCGTGCTGACAGAGAGAGTGTTACTTCTTCAGCTTATCGTAGGACTAGCCAGTATCTTGATTAACCTGGCCCTCGTTTTGCTGATAAGTACCGGTGCTTCAAGCTCTTTCCTAATTATCGCTTTGAGCCTTGGTAATATAATAGTCCAAACATTAGATGCGCTAGTTCTAATTTATCTGGTGCTTCAGTGGGTAAACACATCCTATGTCATTAAGCCGGATGAAATAATTGTCAGGCGGGGCATCACTCATATTAGAACTTCCGTATACAAAACAGAAAGGATAGAGTCCGTGGCAGTGGAGCAGTCTTTGCTGGGCAAACTTTTAAACTACGGGACACTAAAATTTCACGACCCCTACGTAAAAGAAGATATATACGTAGCTAACATAACGAACCCTCATAAATATGCGGATATTGCTAAAATCTTCAAGCCCTAACCCTTGAGGCCGTCTAACATTCCGTGAAGATGAGCAGCTGCTCTTTCTATATCCAGGTGTTTATATTGGCCGGCCCGCACCTCCGCTGATAGCACGCCGCAGCGATGGACCTTCTCAAAATCGCCATAGGGAAATTTATAGCGTCCTTTGCTGTCTTCGTCTTGGTCTTTATCTTCGCCCAGATACCAGTGCGCATACTCGCGGAAGCCATGGTTTTTAATATATTCATTCTCCTGCGCGGCGGAAGGGCGATGCTCACTCCAATCATCCCTTTCGTCAAGCACTACTTTGCCGGCTTGGATAAGTTCTTTGGCATAATTAAAAGCTCTATTGTTTAGAGTGACTGAGCCCATGGTCGTACTCCTTTGCCTTGTATTTAGTACCTGCGGCTGTTTGATCTATGATAAGCGACAGTATGCCATAGTCGTATGGTCCGCTGTAAGCCTCGCCGTTAATGAAGAATGTGGGGGTACTATCAACTTCGTTCCTAATCCCGCTATCGATATCTTCTTGGATTCGCAGTCCTACGTCTTCTGAATCCAGATCTTCCGCGAATTTTTCCATATTCAGTCCGATCTGCTCCGCGTAGGTCAGTATAAATTCATCATCAAGCAGGGATTGATTCTCAAAAAGCATGTCATGCATTTCCCAGAACTTCTTTTGCAGCCCGGCCGCCTCAGCAGCCAAGGCAGCCGCCAGGGCGTGAGGATGAATATCGGCCAGCGGAAAATTACGAAAGCTGTAAGCTAATTGATCGCCCCTTTCTTTTAAAAGCCGCCTCATTACGTAATATGCCTTTCCGCAGAAAGGGCACTCATAATCCCCGTACTCAAGCAACATTACCGGGGCTTTTTTGTTGCCCCGGATGTGATCCCGTCCGGCAAGAGGCATAGCGAGTTCTTCCATAGCCTCTCGCCTCCTTATCGTCTACCGTAGCAACAGACAGGCGTGATGTATGTAAGATTTGTCTTAGATGCCGGCTAGGCGCGGCAGCTTGAAGGGAGTATGCTTAAGCTAACTAGGGAGAATATTTATGGCTAAAGAGAAAAGCAAAGGCAGAAAAGAAGTTAAAAAGAAAAGACAGGATAAGGCTGTAAAGTCATAAAGGGCACGGTCCTAGCCCGGGACCGTACTATTGTTATCGCCAGATTTACGGTATAACAAGGGCATGGCCTATTTGCCCCTTCCGCCGAAGGAAGCGATTATTTATGAAGACGACGATGTATTTGTTTGCGTCGCCGACCATCCTATTACCAAGGGGCACTGCCGGGTAATCTGGAAGCATCCGGCAACTAACTTGAGCCAGCTGGGCCAGAATGAGTACCTGCACCTTATGCGGGTAGTTGATCAGGCTCGCAACGCTTTGGCGGCAACTCTTGGCGCTGAGAATATTTATCTACTGTTCATGGATGAGACGGATCAGGCCCACTGGGATTTAGTGCCCCGCTATAACACCAAAGGGCTGAATATCTTCCTGCATAAACCGCAGAAGCGGTATGACCTTGAGGTGGCAAAAGCCGTCAGGCAAAACTGGGGCAATAGCGTGTTTGTCCCCAAAAACGACTCAAGAAATAAATCAAAGGGTAGGTTCGCCGGCCTGCGCGGGAGCATCTACTTTAAATCGGCGCTGGTGTTTTTATTACTAACCGCGGCGACTTTAACCTTTAGCCAATATAAAGCCGACAGCCTGATGCAAAAAGGTGCGCGGCAGGACAGAGGGCAGCAATACGTGCAGGCCGCCCAAACCCTTAGTGATGCCAATGGTTTTATAGCATTACCAGGTACCCAAAATGCCATAAAAGCTGAAGAGGATAAGAACGGCCGCTGGCAAACAGACGCGATCGAGCTGAACAAAGCCGACAGCCTGCAAAAATCCGGTCAATATGTGAAGGCACTTCACCTTTTGGAGGCAGTCAGCGCGGATTTTCCGGGCTATCCGGCCGCCCAAAGCAAGATGAAAGAAGTTGCTTCGCATGTGCCAGCGACCGCCAGCTCTTTCACTAATCCTAATTTGGTTGTCGTTAATGATTACTGCGCGGTAGATGCCACCAGGGCTCCGGATCTTATAGACACGGCCATTAAGCTGGCCCTCACTTGCCAGAGCACCTATCCTAAAATTGAGAATCTTTTGCAGCCATCGGCCTATCTGCCGCCACACCGGGTGTATTTTCAAAATCTGGCAGGCACATCGTACGGGGAAGGAGGGTATGAAGAGGGCGGGAATGTATACCTTAGCATCAGCTACTTCAGAAATCATCCCAATGATGTAGGAATATTGGTTCACGAGCTGACCCATGTAACTCAGAGTTACCCAGCCGGTCCGCAGTGGGTTAAAGAGGGCATAGCCGATTACGCACGCCTGGAGTTGGGTTACAAAACGTCTACTTACAATTATGGTTGCAATGGGTCCAGTAACTATGGCTCGGGTTATACCTGCAGCGCGGCGCTACTGAAATTTATAGAAAGAAAATACGACGGCGGTATTGTAAAAACACTGGATGCGCGGATGAGGGCGGGGACTTATTCAGACGCCTTTTTCTTATATAGAACCGGCCTTAACCTTAACCAGCTTTATAAAGCCTGCTTGTCAGCTGACTGCAAAGGCGGCCAAAAACTTTAGAGGCTAAAAACTAATCGCCATTTCCGGCAATTGGACAAAAAATGGATTGTGTTTGATAGCGTAACGTCCGATTGCTGAGAAAGGACGGCTTTTATAATTTATCAACGCGGACAACTTCCCAAGAAGAGCAGAATCATTAAGCTGATGCTCATGAGTACCATCCTTGGTAAGCAATTCCTCGACAACTCTTTCTTCGTGTTCCGCTTTCTCTATGATGTTGCGTACAAACTTTTCAATAACAGCCTCATCATAATCGGCCTTTAAACATTCAAACAAGGATACGCACAGTTCTTCTAGTTCTTGCTCCGTGCTTGCCAACTCTTGCTCTTCGGCGGGGTCAATTTCCTGAATTTGCCGGGCGATTTCTACAATTTCGTGTACCAGTTCGTTAGCCTGTTCAACAACTTCGGGCTCTATTTGTCTAAATGCTTCAGTCAACTGTTTGCGGATGACTTCGGGCTCGAGTGGCACAGGTATGTAGAGATCTGTCGGCTGCATTTCTTCTACCAAGCCTGCGTCGTTAGGCACAATATCTTCAGCTTCAGCTGGTTCTGTGTCACCCGTGAGGGGCAGGTAGTCTTCTTCAATAGACACGTCTGACAATTCATCGCCGAGTCTCTCTATTTCTTCCGCTTCCCGATGGAGGCCAGTCTCAAGTATGGACTCAGGATTGGGGTCAGTCTCAACATCAGCTAAGTTCAATTCTTGGTGGGGAGTATCAAAAATAGCTTCTTCGGCCGATAGAGTAGGATCTTCAGCCTCCGCACTTATAACAGCAGTTCTCTTGCTTTCCAAGACTGTGGCTTCTTCATTGATCTTAATCTCTGGGATTATGACAAGGTCAGGCCTTTTCAGAACGTTATTGGCGGTTTCTTCCTTTGGATCAAGCAATTCAAGCTTCAGATCATCCAGCAATTTCTTTGGCTTTATAGCGATCGTTTGGCGAACCGTATCAGCCTGCCCGTCTGGTGTCCTGGGAAGAATGGGCTTTTCAACTGTACCGATTGACCCTAAAATTATTTTAGATGGAGCCTCAGCTTTGTTTTGGGGTTTGTTTAAAACGCTAGAATTGGATTTAGGGTTTGTAGAAGTTGGCTCAACAGCCAGTTTTCTAAGATCTGCTGTATCTTCGGATTTAGATTCTTTTGGTTCTTCTTCTACTTTTACTTTTTTTTTAGCATCGTGGGCCCTAATTCTTCTCCCTCGACTGTAGCCTCTTCATTTGCTTCAGCTTCTAGCTGCTTCTTGAGGGCAGCTTCAACCATGGGTACGGCTTCGTCCCAGAACTTATGTACGTTATCTTCTCTTATATGCTCGACTCCGCACGCAGATATCATTGCTCCAAAAGGCAGCTCTAACCCCGGCAGACGAGGGCTGACAACCAGTAAGTCATTGTGTTTTTCAACATATGCCAGAAACTCTTTCACCCCACCACGTGAAACCTCCGGAGTACCTACAGCTTCTTGCACTAAAAGTTCACCCACTTGATTCATTAATAAAATAATAACCTTTAGCGTAATAATTGTCCAAGTACGGCCCTTTTAAATTATTGGCTGGCGTAATAACCTAATGGATATGGCTAGAATTGTACGGGTAGTTCGAAACGTAGAGTTCAACAGGCTTTTTGATGACTTTTTTATCTCAGCCATTTCCACAATTTTAATTATTCGATTCTTTCTCAAACTGAGCGGATATCCGCAGATCGGCGGCTCTGATCTGCATATCTCACATCTGCTGCCCGGCATACTTCTTTTGCTGACGGCCTTCTTGCTGCTGCTGGCTGCCGTCAACCGGGCAGTGCGGGACTTTTCGGCGATGCTTGGCGGCATCGGCTTTGGCTTTGTCTGGGACGAGCTGGGAAAATTTATCACCAAAGATAACAACTACTTTTTTAAAGCAACGCCGGGGCTGATATACATAACCTTCGTAGCGCTTTACTTAATCGTGCGCTGGGCGGCCCAGAAAAGATTTACGCAGGATGACTACTTGGCCAATGTGCTGGATCTGATAAAAGATAGCGCTGTCAAAGACCTTGATCAGCGGGAGTACGAGCACGCCCACGAACTGTTCGCTCATGTTTCCCGCGAGCATCCTCTGTACGCGCCCACCAAGCTGCTTCTGGAAGCCGTTGAACCGAGCGTACAGTCTGAGAGGACCTTGGTTGACCGGGCAACCGATATCGTGACGGCGCCGCTGCACTACGTAAGTCTGAAAAGAGGCTTTCCGCGGCTGGTGCTGGGGATTTCTTTTCTGTACGGCCTAGCCTGCCTGGCGGGCGCGGTGTTCTTCTTTGTCGGAGCCTTCCACGACAAGCTGCAGCTGGACTTCACTATCCTAAAGGGCGAACAAACGGATGTAGTCGGCGCAATCTCGATGTTGGCTTCGGCCGTCTTTGTTGTTATCGGCGCGGTACGCTACCTTCACGGCCGGCACCGCCGGGCGTACCGGTTCTTTGAACAGGCGTTGCTGGTAAATATATTTGTTGGCGAAATCGTGCTGTTTTTCAAAAGCCCGGTAGTGGCCATCGCGGCCCTGGCGGCCACTTTAATTCTGCTTTTTAATCTTCAGATTTTAATCGCCGACTCCAAAAGAAGACACTCGGCTTAGCGTTGAGTGTGTTGGCTCGACTTGCGTGCTGTCTGCAGGCGCGGCAATAGCCGCAGCACAATAAAATAGGCCAAGGCGGCTGCGACAATAGCTCCAACGATGTCTACTAAGTGATGGACGTGCGCGGCCACACGGCCCCAGCCCACTAGAAGAGTTACAATCAGAAGCCCAATGCCGAGCTTCTTTGAAAACCTAAGTACACCAAATGCTACAACCGCGGCAAACAGGGTGTGGTCCGATGGAAAGCCGTTATAGTCAGGCGGATTAAACATTGG
>JAQGHE010000011.1 GCA_028288985.1 Candidatus Saccharimonadota bacterium | reverse complement strand
GCCGGCTACGAAGTATTGATTCGGGTGGTGGCTTCCTCTAACATCTCTCACCGGGCGCAAACTATACTCAATAACCTGGTGGCTACCTTTGCTCTTTATGATGCGCCTGGTAGGAATGGCTTTAAATTTATGCCTGCCCGGGACATCGACAATTTTATAACAGCTTATATTTTGAGATTCTTCCCCCAAGAAAGTAACGCCAATATTTTGAATGCTACCGAGATAGCAACCCTTTTCCACTTCCCGGACCAACAGAACATCCCCACCAGCCAGCTTGAGCGCCAGGCCAGCAAACAAGTTGATGGCCCGCGCAACGTTCCGGAGCATGGGCTGCTTCTTGGCTACAATATGTTCAGAGGCGCTAAAAAAGCTATACGGCTGGCTGACGGAGACAGAGCCCGCCATATGTACGCTGTCGGTCAGACAGGCACCGGTAAATCCACTTACTTAGAGAATCTGGCTCTGCAGGACATGTTGGAGGGCAGAGGTTTTGCATTTGTAGATCCGCATGGAGATACGGCTGAAAAACTTCTGGCTATGGTGCCTAAGGAGCGTACCGAAGATGTAATTTATTTCTGTCCCGCCGATATGGATTACCCTTTGGGCCTCAATATGTTTGAATACCACTCTGAGGATCAGAAGGACTTCCTTATTCAGGAATCTATCAATATGCTCTATAAGCTTTATGATCCCCAGAAACAGGGAATAATCGGACCGCGCTACGAACACTTGTTCAGGAATGCGGCTCTGGCTATCATGGCTGACCCGGCCGGAGGGACCTTTGTAGATATACCTAAGCTGTTTCGCGATCCGGCGTTTGTAGAACAGAAATTGAAGCACGTAACCGACTTGAATGTGCTGGAATTCTGGCGTAAAGAAATGCCCCAAAGTCAGCGGTCCAATGAGTTTGGCGAGGTTACCAGCTGGTTTGTCAGTAAGTTCGGCGCTTTTTTGAGTAACGAGATGATGCGCAATATCATCGGGCAGACCAAAAGCTCCTTTGATCTGCGTGACGTCATGGACAGCGGCAAGATTCTGCTGGTTAACCTTAGCCGAGGCCGCACCGGGGACCTTAACTCCAAACTTTTGGGTATGATCTTCGTTATGAAGTTCGAAGCGGCCGCGATGAGCAGAGCGGATATGCCTGAAGAACTGCGCCGTGACTTCTGCTTATACGTAGATGAGTTTCAGAACTTTTCAACTGATTCCTTCGCCGACATCCTAAGCCAAGCCCGAAAGTATCACCTAAATCTGATTGTAGCTAATCAGTTCACTACCCAGCTAAGCGAAGAAATAAGAGACGCTGTATTTGGCAATGTAGGTACGGTTATTTCGTTCCGCGTCGGGACCAATGATGCCGAATTCCTGGCCAAACAATACGCTCCAACCTTTGATATTGATGATCTGCAGTTTCTGCCCAACGCCAATACGGCTGTGCGTATGATGATCGGCGGCGTGCCGGTGCAGCCTTTTAGTATGGCTACTCTGCCGCCGTTGGGTAACCCCAATAAGCAGTTGGCCGAAGCCTTAAAACAGCTATCAGCCGCTAAGTACGGCAGGCCAAAGGCGTCCGTAGGGGCAGAGATAGCCCAAAGGCTGGAGACTGTTCCAGCCAGGCCCTCTTTGCCTAGCGGTTCGGAGAGCCTCTTTGATAAATACGGTCTTCCGCCCTCGCGCCAGCCGATGCCACCAGGGAAGCCTTTTGGGCAAACCGCCGCCGCACCTCCAGCCGCCGCGGCCGCCCCCAAAGCTCCGTCCAAACAACCCTCCAGTTTCCTGGATGAGTGGCTTGAAAAGCGAAAGTCCAGCCAGCCCTCCCTGCCGGCAGCTTTAACTCCCCCGGCCAAGCCTCCCCTCAATCAGCAGAGAGTACCTGATCAGCCGCCGCAGAAAGCTGCTGATACCAAGCCGATTGCCACACCGGCTACACCAAAGCCGGGAGAATTTATCATCCCGCGCGGTGACGCCGGCCAACCCGCTCAAAGCGATTCGGGAGTACTGCATATTGACCCTGACGGGAACCTTTCGTATTCCAAATAATGACCCCTTGAGCAGTTGTCTTAGAAGACTTTTTCTTCTATAATTAATGTATAGGGAAAAACAAGCTTCATAGGTTGTTCTGGCCATTTTGGGCCTACACCCTGTTATTAAATGAGATTGAACAGACAAAAATAATCGAGGGGAATATAAGAGCCAGTGAGTGAATCTAAAAAACAGACATACGATTCTAGCCAAATTCAGGTTTTAGAGGGACTGGAGGCAGTCCGAAAAAGGCCGGGGATGTATATCGGCAGCACCGGGCCTGAAGGGTTGCATCATACTATTAAAGAATTGGCTGATAACGCCATTGATGAAGTTATAGCCGGACAGGCTACAAAAGTAGCCGTAATTATGCACGAAGACGGCAGCGTCACTGTTAGTGATAATGGTCGGGGTATTCCTGTTGACACTCACCCTAAGACCAAAAAGAGTACCCTTGAAACAGTTATGACGGTCCTTCATGCCGGCGGTAAGTTTGGTGGTGGTGGCTATAAGGTTAGCAGCGGACTTCATGGAGTGGGATCAAGCGTAGTAAACGCTCTGTCTACTAAGCTGATTGCCGAGGTAAAGAGAGACGGCTACGTCTGGCGCCAAGAGTATGAACGCGGAATACCTACTACGCCGGTAACCAAGGACGAAAAAAGCGATGAAACGGGCACCATCATTACTTTTTATCCCGATGATACTATCTTCACCTCAGTAGAATTTGACTATGAGTGGGTGGCTAACTACCTAAGGCATCAGGCCTATCTTACTAAAGGCGTCAAAGCTTCAGTGTCGGATGAGAAGACCGGCCAGGCGTACGCCTTTTATTTCGAGGGCGGCATACAATCCTATGTCCGTCATCTTAATCATGGCAAAGAACCGGTAGACGACGATATATTTTATGTAGAGAAAGAGATTGGCGACGGTGTGGTTGAAGTAGCCCTGCAGTATAACGATGGCTTTACCGAAACGGTGATGGCTTTCGCGAACAACGTCTATAACATCGACGGCGGGTCGCACCTGACTGGCTTTAGGACGGCTCTGACCAGAGTAATCAATGATTACGCCCGCAAAAACGGCCTGCTTAAAGAGAAGGAAGAAAACCTTACCGGCGAAGATGTTCGGGAGGGCCTGACAGCCGTAATCTTAGTTAAAATCCCCGACCCCCAGTTTGAAGGACAAACTAAAAACAAACTTGGCAATCCGGAAGTCCGCGGCTATGTAGAGCAAGTCATGAATGAGTGGCTATCTTATTACTTTGAAGAACATCCGGGTGTAGCCCGAAAAATAATAAATAAGTCCTTGCTGGCAGCCCGTGCCCGCAAAGCGGCACGTGCCGCTCGCGACAACATCATCAGAAAAGGAGCCTTGGAGGGCGCCAGCCTGCCGGGCAAACTTGCCGACTGCGCTACTAAAGATCGCTCCCAGGCCGAACTATTCATCGTAGAGGGCCAGTCTGCCGGTGGTTCCGCTAAGGACGGCCGCAATAGTTTCTATCAGGCTATTTTACCGCTGCGCGGTAAAGTACTGAATGTGGAGCGTGCCCGACTTGATAAGATGCTCGCAAATCAGGAGATTTTGAATTTGATTAAAGCTCTTGGCGTAGGCATAGAAGATCAGTTTGACATTGAAGGGTTGCGCTACGAGAGAATCATCATCATGACTGACGCCGATGTTGACGGCTCCCACATTACTACACTGCTCATGACGCTATTGTTCAGGCACATGAGGCCGATCATTGAAGGCGGCCATATATATGTGGCCCAGCCGCCGCTGTTCGCCATCTCGGCGGGTAAGAAAAAACAATACGCTTATTCAGACGAGGAGCGTGATGAAATCATCGATAAGATTATTGAAGAACGCAAAGCTAAGGGTCTGAAGATTGATTCTAAAGAAGACCGCGTCAAACAGGCGGGGGTTAGTATCCAGCGCTACAAAGGGTTGGGAGAGATGGATGCCGAGCAGCTCTGGGAGACTACCATGGACCCGGCTAACCGGGTGCTTGTTCAGGTCAGGATTGAAGATGCTGAAAAGGCCGATGCCATCTTCAGTAAGCTGATGGGAACTGAGGTAGAAATGCGCAAGAACTTTATTCAGTCTCACGCTAAGTTTGTAAAGGATTTGGATATTTAAGATGGATGACCGAACAAAACAACTTCTGCCAACCAAGGAACAACACTCTAAGATAGTTCTTGATCGCTCGGTTGAGAATGAAATGGAGACTAGTTATCTTCAGTATTCCATGAGCGTTATTGTCGCTAGGGCGCTTCCTGATGTGCGTGACGGCCTCAAGCCTGTGCATAGGCGCATTTTGTACGTCATGGATAAGAACAACCTGAGAGCAGGCTCTAAACACACTAAGAGCGCTCAAATCGTAGGTGAGGTAATGGGTAAGTACCACCCGCACGGCGATACGGCTATTTATGACGCTATGGTCCGCTTGGCCCAGCCGTTTTCCACCCGTTATCCGTTGGTAGACGGACAGGGGAACTTCGGCTCCATGGACGGCGACCCGGCTGCCGCCTATCGATACACCGAAGCCCGCATGACGCGCCCAAGCGAAGCACTGCTTGAGGATATTGATAAGGAGACAGTGCCATTTCGCGATAACTTCGATGGCTCGCAGCAAGAACCCGAAGTGTTACCGGCTAAACTGCCGAACCTGCTTTTGAATGGACAGGTGGGAATTGCCGTCGGTATGGCCACCAACATCCCGCCACATAACCTCGGAGAGCTCTTAGATGCCACTGTTACTCAAATAGATAACCCTCAGGCCACCCTAGATGACCTTATGGAACACGTTCAGGGACCCGACTTTCCAACCGGAGCCGTAGTTTATGGCCGGGAGTCTATCAGAACAGCCTTTGCTACCGGCAGGGGCGGGGTTGTAGTCAGAGGCGTAGCCGACATCGAAGAGTCCGCTAAAGGTCGCCACCGCATCGTTATAACAGAGATACCCTATGCCGTTAACAAGGCGGGGTTAGTCGAAAAAATAGCCGAACTGGTACAGACCAAGCGCATTACCGGTATCAGTGACCTTCGTGATGAAAGCTCCCGCGGTTCAGTCCGCATAGTTATTGATCTGAAGAAGGATGCTTATCCCAAAAAGCTGCTGAATCAGCTCTATAAATTGACCCCGCTGCAAACGGCCTTCCACTACAATATGCTGGCTCTAATTGACGGCATTCAGCCGCGCGTGTTGGGACTGCAGGACATCATAATCGAGTACATAAAGCATCGGCAAACAGTAGTCAGACGCCGCACGGAGTACGAACTGCGTCGAGCTCAAGAAGAAGCTCATGTCCTTGAAGGCCTCAAGATAGCACTTGACCACATAGATGAAGTTATCGCTACGATACGAGCCAGCCAAACGACAGAAGAAGCCCAAGTGGCCCTAATCAAGCAGTTTAAGCTGACTGAAATCCAGGCCAGGGCGATACTGGCCATGCAGCTCAGGACATTAGCCGGCTTGGAGCGTAAGAAAATAGAGGACAAATTGGCAGAACTGCTTCAGCTTATCGAAAGATTGAAGGGTATTTTGGCAGACGAGAAAGAGATCCTGAAGATTATTAAGAGCGAACTCGCTGACATGAAAAAGCAATTTGGAGATGAACGCAGAACCAAGATAGTCCCGCAGGAACTGGGCAAGCTGAGCGATGAAGATCTAGTGCCGGATGAGCAAGTTGTTGTTACGCTTACAAACGCCAACTACATAAAGCGTAGCCAGATGGCTGATTATCGCCGCCAGAATCGCGGCGGTAAAGGAAAAAGGGGAATGGCCACTCGCGAAGAAGATGTTATCGAGCATGTTGTAAATGCTTCAACGCATGATTTTCTACTGTTCTTCACCAATAAAGGCCGGGTATTCCGTATTAAAACGTATGAAGTTCCAGCCGTAGGCCTCAATGCCAAGGGCATAGCGTTGATAAACTTACTACAATTGCAGCCAGAAGAGTACGTGACATCTGTAATTAATGTCAGCAAGCAGAGTTCCAAAGGGCATTTATTGATGTGTACGGTCAAGGGAGTGGTTAAGAAGACTCCTTTTGAGCAGTATCAAAATGTCCGCACCTCAGGCCTGATAGCCATTAAGTTAGATGAAGGCGATGAGCTGAAGTGGATCAGGATGACTACCGGCGAAGACGAAGTAATTATTTCTACCAGCCAGGGCCAGGCAATTAGATTCCATGAAAAAGATGCCCGCCCGATGGGCCGGGCCTCACGAGGCGTGCGCGGTATACGACTGCGGGCCGGCGACCAGGTAATCGGTATGGATATTGTTCAGGACGACTCCTACGTGTTTGTTATCAGTGAATTTGGCTATGGTAAAAGAACAAAGGTTTCCCAGTTCACCTCCCACAAGCGCGGCGGAGTGGGCATCCGATCAGCTGTTGTAAACGACAAGACTGGAAAATTGATGGGCGTCAAAACTTTGGTTGGCGACGATCAAGAAGTCATAATCATTTCTACCCAAGGACAAACCATCCGCCTTGGCCTAAAAGACATTCCTTCTCTCGGGAGGGCCACCCAAGGCGTTAGGATTATGCGTCTTAATGATAACGACAGCGTAGCCAGCTTAGCGCTGGTTGAAAAAGTCGACGACATAGAAGATGAAGCCGAAATCGAAGAAGCTGCTAAAGCATAGTTTCTGGAACGGCTCCCGCTTACCGGTAGCCATTGCCCATAGAGGCGGCGACGGAGCCGGGGTTAAAAAAGAAAACACAGTGGCCGCCTTTAAAGCGGCTTGGGACTTGGGTTACGAATACGGAGAAACCGACTCAGTGGTTACTTCAGACGGACTAGTGATAGCGATCCACGGAGCCGGCAATATATTTGACAGCGTTATCAACCGGCGGATTCAACGAAAGCGGCTACAGAAAATGACACTCAAA
>JAQGHE010000040.1 GCA_028288985.1 Candidatus Saccharimonadota bacterium | reverse complement strand
TCGTGGCCGTCGGGGGCGATAGTTTAATGCTTGCGATTTCAGAAACAGACAGCCATCGAGCGTCTTTAAAATCATCTCGTGCTTCAACTTTGATTTCACTGGCTTTCTTTGGAAATGATAATTTAAAATTATAGAACCTCATATCCACAACCACTCTCTCCTCAGTGTCCCGTAAAACTTTCTCGCTTTTCCCCGTTAGAGCACCTTCAATCTCTTCTACTCTGGCCTCGGCTATATCAAGGCCGGTCTCTTCAAGCAATTCCCTCTCTAGCGCCTGCAGCCTTGTCTCGCCGTCATCGATGCCACCGCCTGGTACCACCCAAAGGCCCTCATACGCTGCGGTCTTTCCAAGCAGGATCATATTATCTGAAGAAAAAATAAAAGCCCCAACGATATCTCGCTGAATTGTCCGCATATTTGGATTATACGCTTAAGGGAGGGGGCTTGTTGCGGCAAGTTTAAGTTTTATAACCTTCTAAGATTCACCACATCCGTGATAAAGCTTAGAAGATTGCCTAAGACGACCGGATGGTCGTACGGAACACGCAAAGAAGCGTGTAGGCATTCCGTTTGATGGAGGGGGCTAGGCCGAGACGGCTTGGGCGGGCTGGCGGTTGCCGATTGCCGAGAGCACATGCTTCGATAGGTCTTTGATGTTCTGCTCTGCGCAGGTCCACATCCCGATCCCGACGTGGACGATCTTGATCAGGTCATCCACATCGCGTTCGACGGATTCGAACCTCACGCCGTAGTCACGCTGGCAGATCGCTGCAAGCTCGACGAGGTCGGTCTTGCAGAGGCGATGGCCGCGCTTGAATCTGATCATCACGCTTGGCCGCGGGCGCCAGTTGAGGTACCGGCCGATCGGGCCGGGCTCGACAGGCGTTACCACGATGTCGAACCCTTCAAATGGGTGCACAGTGGTGGGCATGCTCTCCTCCAGTTGTCTAACGGGTTCTGGGGGCGCTTACGCGCCACCCCTGTTGTTACTCCTATCAGAATAACATTAATATATTACCATAAGCGTGATAAAAAGTCAATACTCGAGGATTCCCTGGGAATTCTAATTCAGGGTTATTGGTTCAGGTTTTGGATGGCGGCTTGGATGGCGCTGAAATCGCTGACACCGGCGGCTGGGATAAGCGCTCCGCCGTAATCTGTCAGATAGTTTTTGCCGCTCAGGTCTCGCAGGCTTAGCGATTGCAGGCTCCCGGCGTTAACGGCATTAAACAGGCGATAAAGCGGCAAGGCGGCGCCTATATCTACATCGGTTTTAACGTTGTTGGCCATACCGTCAAAAAGATGACCCGACTTTGTCGGATTAAGAATAGTTTTTACCGTGGCGGATTTTTGCTTTAAAGCCAGCAGCATCTGCCTTTGGTGCTGGGTGCGATCAAAATCTGCCTGGCCGAAGCCGTATGAGCCATAAGCATCACCCCTTGCCCGGGCAAGGTTTAGGGCTTGCTTACCGTTTAAGGTAACCGGGCCGTTAGGATAATTGGCCAGAGCGCAGCAGGCTGCCGAGGTGTAGTCCAGGCTGGGATCATAGAGGCCGCGAGGATCGCTGCTTTTTATATCAATCGTTATGCCGCCCACGGCGTTAACAGTGTCCCGGAAGGCAGAGTAATTGATTAGCGAATAGTAATTGATGGGTACGCCGAAATTATCAGAGACCACTTTTTCCAGTAAGCCCATGCCGCCGGCCGGATAACCGATCTCGCTAAAGTTGGCCCAATTGCCGTCCTGATAGGCCTCGTTAATCTTGGCGTGGCCGTAGCCCGGGATGCTGACCCAAAGATCCCGCGGTATGCTTAACATGTAGCCGGTCTTCTTAGTCTGGTTAAGACTTAGAAGCATGATGGAATCCGTCAGGTTGGCGCCGGAGTGCCCCGCATCATCCGCCGAATAGCCTGCCAGCAGGATGTTAACGCGGCCGGAGGCATCGGTCTTTAGATCGTTGCCCAGCAGCAGGCTGAATAAATTGCCCGAGCCAAACATCTTCTTGCTAGCGCCGCTTAGTTCAACCGCATCCCAGATGCCGATAGTTAAGGTAAACAGAAAGATAATTAGAATGACCGAGGCTAGTGATCGTTTAAAACTAAAGCCGCGTACCTTTTCCTTAGGCGTTATCTCGGCGACTTTTTCTAGCGGTGTGTTCCTAGCCTTTAGGGAATGGGGCTTAACGGCACCGGCGCGCGGCAGCGTGCGGTGAATATCAAAATCTTTCTTGCCAAGGCTTCGTTCAGGCATAACTTGAATATTATACTTGTAAGGTGGTCTACGCTAAAATAACATTCATGAAGAAAATCGTTCTCTCCTTGTGCCTACTTTGTATAGCTGTAGCCGGCGCCCTGCTGTTTCGGCACCAGCAAGCATCTGCCCCGGCAAGAACCTACAGCAACGGGCAGGCGGCGAGCTCGTTTAACAAAAAGCAATATTCTATTGATGAGGTAGCCAGCCTGTGGGCAGTAGTGAATAAGGGCCGGGCCCTGCCGTCTAGTTACGCCCCTGCGGGCTTAACTGTACCCAATGTACCTCTAAGCGAGGGAGGGGGCTCTGACAATATGCACGTTCGAGCCGACACGGCCAGCGCACTCGAAAGCCTGGTTAACGGGGCCTCCGGGGCCGGCATTAAATTAATGCTGGTAAGCGGTTACCGCTCCTACTCCACGCAAAAGGCAGTTTATGGCGGTTATGTGACCAGCCAGGGCCAAGCCTTTGCTGACTCTACCAGCGCTCGGGCTGGGCATAGCGAACATCAAACCGGGTTGGCGGCTGACTTGGGGGCTGCAAGCCGCGCCTGCCAGCTGGAACAGTGCTTCGGCGATACACGTGAGGGCAAGTGGCTGGCGGCCAACGCCCACAGCTATGGATTTATCATCCGTTATCAAAAAGGTCAGGAAAGTTTGAGCGGCTACGAGTACGAACCTTGGCATATCCGCTACATCGGTAAAGAGTTAGGGGCGCAGCTTTATAGCTCAGGCCAGACCATGGAGCAATTCTTCGGCCTGCCCGCCTACAGTAGCTACCCCGCCGCACCATTTTCTTTAAAATAAATAGCGACTATGCCTTAGCTGCCTCTGGGGCTAAGGGTTGATCTGGTGGCCGCCGAATTTGTTGCGGATAGCAGCCAGAAGTTTAGTGGCGAAGTTAATCTTTCCCTGTTGGCTAGCTAGGCGTACATCAAAACTGGCCTGGATGGAGGGCATTTCTATACCAACGTCTTTGGCGGTTTCCAGTGCCCAGCGGGCCTCGCCGGATTCTGCCACAACTCCTTCGATACCCTCGAGATCAGGGTTTTCGGCTAGCGCCTGTCGTGCCATCTCATTAAGCAGTGATTGCACGATGCTGCCGCGCTGCCAGACGGCCCCGGCCTTAGCCAGATCGATGCCTTTGATGGGCCCTTCTTTGAGCATCCGATAGCCTTCAGCATAGGATTCCATCATTCCGTACTCAATGGCGTTGTGGATCATCTTGGTGTAGTGTCCGCTGCCGGGTTCTCCAAAGTGTGCCCAGCCATCTGGCGGCGCCAGGCTATCTAGGATAGGTCTGACAATCGCTATCGCTTCGGCATTGCCGCCGACCATCATGGCATAACCTGCCTTGCGGCCTAAAATACCGCCGCTGGTACCGATATCCAGAAAATGAACGCCGCGGGCATTAGCAGTCTCGGCCCTGCGCTGGGAGTTGGTGAAACGAGAGTTTCCGCCGTCAATCAGTATGCTGCCCTTGGGCATCAGGGGCAGCACTTGTTCGAAATGTGCGTCGGTGACACTCTCGGGCAGCATCAGCCAGATCACTACCGGGTCGAGCTTGCTAACCAGGTCGGCATAATCTGTGGCCGCCTCAGCGCCAAGAGCCACCGCTGCGGCTACCGGCTCAGGACTACGATTTAGCACCACCACTTGGTGTCCTTTTTCTAAAAGTCTGGCGGTCATGTTGCCGCCCATGCGCCCTAGGCCGCTGAATCCTATCTTCATAACTCTTCCCCCTTGTAATCATTAAAAACTGTTAGGCTGTGCGCTCGCTTTAAAATCTGTGCGGGCTGGACATCCACATCAGTATCTTGTTCCAGTGTATCAAGCATTTGATGCTTATTCTGCCCGGAAGCGTAAAGAAAAGCGGCGTCTAGTTTACTCAAAAATTTTGGGGTGGTAGTTATCCGAGGGTAATCTGCGGCGGTATAGTTTGCGGCATAATCCGGCGACTGCACTGCCGGGCTACCGGGGAGAATTCCCGCGGTATGGCCGTCGGCTCCCATTCCGAACACTCCTGTTATGAAATCGAACTCATCCACGGATTTAGCCAGGAATTCGTCAAAAGCCTGAGTGGTCGCATCAAAAGAAAGCCCCCGAAGAACCTCGTAATACTGCGCCCCTTCCAGCTTCAAGCCGGCCTGCAGTAATGCGGCCCAGTTTGAGTCGGGATGTCCGGGTGGTCCATACCGTTCATCGGTAAGAGTGAAGCAGACGTTGGCTTTGCTATCAATCAACAGCATTGCCGCTTTGACAGCCAGGTCCGCCGCGGAGCCGCCCGGCAGCAGAAATAACACTTTACTGCCCTTGCTTGCCTGCTCGCCAACGCGCGCCGCGATATACTCGGCAGCTTTGTCTGAGTCTTTGCTTAAATAAAATTTAAAATCACTCACTCCTTCCAGTATAGCTGTTGCATCTGGAAGAGTTAAAAAACTAACATTTACCCTGCGATAATTTCCACAGCGGATGATTCAAGCTAAAGCTTACGATGAGAGCACAAAAGTAATTAAGGGGGACAAAATGACGAGGCATCAAGCTAGTAGAGGAAAAAAAACAGACGACGTGGATATAACAAAATATTACATAATCACCCGGCCCACCCGGCTTTCCGATTTAGCAGATGACCTAGAGGATTACAGTTGGCGCAGCCAGTCCAGGCAATTACAGGCCCGCCGGTGGAGAAAACTCCGCCACGAGATTGTCTAGCGCCCATACATTAACCAGATTCAAACCTCTTGCTTAAGTAAGAAACTTTAACTTCTAACTGGGCAAGCAGGCTAGATAAAAAATAGCGGTCCTACCTGACACTGCGGCACGAATATGAGCGCCCAGTTAAACAGCAAGCTCAGGTTATAAGGACCGTTTATTTTATGGCGGCCAAGGGGATTAGCTTAAACGTTTAAACGAATGTATCATTATAGGTAAGTAAAAAAAGCAATGCCCTCATTTAAGAAAATAAAGAAGTTAAACAAAAGGTTTATTAGATCAGAGCACTTTGTCTACTTAATCGTAGCCGCGCTGCTTATTGTTTTTGTGTGGTGGTTTGTTGAGGTAGATTATATTTCCCACCGTACCGAGCCCGGCAGCGGCTCGCAACTAGGCGCCGGACGTCAGACCTATTATAAGGATCTGAACCTTCGAGTAGCTCGCCAGGCGGAATTTACCAGCGAACCTATAAAGCAGGTAAGCGACCAGGGAGTCATCCGCGGCGCGCGCCACATAATCTTTAAATTTGGAGTTCCCCACGACAACTTAACGGAAAGCGGGCTGATGACCCTTCCGAGCACTCCGCCCCCAGCCGGCGGTTACCCGGTATTAATACTGCTTCACGGCTACGCCAACCCCTGGAGCTACTCTACCGAAAAGTCCTATTTGCCGGATATGGAGTTTTATAGCCGTAACGGCATAGCGGTGCTTAAGCCGGATTTGCGCGGCCAGGGTCTTTCCATCCCTGACGGCCAGCCGGAAGGCGCTTATTATTCCATGGCCTACAATACCGATACGCTGAGCTTGGTGGCCGCCGCCCAGAAGACAGACTACCTTAACGGTAAAAAAATCAGCGTCTGGGGCCACAGCATGGGTGCTTACATCGCTTTGCGGGCTGCAGTAGTATCTGACGACATAGTAAACGCTATACTGCTAGCCGGCCCCGTAGGCTATATCCAGGATATGTTCACCGCCTACGTCGCTATTTCCGACACTCAAAACGCTACAGCGGCCAATATCCGGCTGGACCAGCTGGATAAACACGGCACCCCGATTACCAACCCGGAATACTGGAACGATACTTCTCCCCTGAACTTCCTTAGCGGAACTAAGGCTCATATCCAGATCCATGTGGGCACGGCGGATCAAATAGTACCGCCGCGTTTTTCCGCCGATCTCAACGAAGCTCTCAATAACGCCAATAAACCGCACGAGTACTATGTCTACACGGGTGCGGGACATGGCCTGGTTGCCCAGCGCAGCTTAATTTGGCAGCGCTCGTTAGCACTACTGAAATAAGACGTCGGCTAGGACTTTACTGCTTCGACTTGGCGGGCGTGGCTTTGGCTGCCGGGCTTGGCGCCATAGGTTTTTTTAATCTTGCTCTTTGGCATTAGTTTAGCGTACAGACTAGTAACTGCAATAAGACATGCCAGTGCGGCACCGGTAACCAGCAAGTTGATTATCAGCGGTTTGCCAGGCAGAATAAAAAGCTTAAAAATAAAGACTATGAAGGCGTGGGCGATATATACAAACAGGCTGTTCTGCCCCAGCAGCTGAACTGTGCTTCTGGTGTATTTATTGATCGCAGAGATGTATTTATCGACAACCATAAACAGCACGGCGAACCATATCAGGAACAGAATTACCCGGACCGGTCCCATGGTCCACTTTTCGCTGTAGAGCCACACGAAGGCATTCGCCGAGTTCCAGTGGAGCGTAAAGCCCTGCCAGCCGGCCGAGAGTGTTGAGAGGTTTTGATTTAACAGGGATAGAATATAAACGCTGGCGTAGCTGAGCGTAAACGTAACAAGCGTTATGGCTACAAGCGATCTCTTGATGATTTTTTGAGCGGGAGCGGAAAGTCTCTGCAGGCGGTCCTTTAGTTCGTACCAGTGGTAGCCGATGAGCATGCCCAAAGCAAATATTATCTGCCAGCCGAGAGTAAAGTTGTCTCCCCGGAAAGCCCAGACCACCAGACTGAGCAGTAGCAGCAGCCACCACTTTCCTTTAGCGATAATATAAAAGCCAAACGGGGCCAAAAACATCAAAATAGCAAAACGCATAAGAAAGTCCGCCCAACCGTAGCCGTAGCGCATCAAAACGGTTTCCTTGAAGATATGCGGCCAGTTGATCACATCGTAGAGTCCCTCTTTGATATGCATGTCGTTGAAGTAGATCGCCCCGGCTGTAAATAGAAGCGTCAGGATAATTGAACCTAGGTAAAGCTCGAGAGCTCGCCGCCACATCCTTGCGAATATGAATTTCATGCCGCGGGCTAAGCGGCGGCGGTAGACCATGCCAACCAGCAGGCCGGACATGAAGAAAAAACCTTCGGCGGCCGACACCAATAGTCGTCCCCGGCCGGTAAATAAGTCAAAACCGCTCGGGTACATCTCTATGTGATTTATCAATATGACAATCAGAAACAGACCCCGGATGATGTCTAGGGCATGGATGCGGTTATTTTTTTGGGTAACGGCGATATCTTGATCCATAAAAACTCACGTAAGTTATAGCATGGCCCGGAGTTCGGGAATATTAATTTTACCACTTCGGGTTCTTGGTATGGTCTCTACCATGATGATCCTATCCGGCCGCCAAACAGATGGAAGCGCCTGCCTGCAAAAATCCCGGATGTCATCCTCGGAAGCCGCGGTAACCAGGAAATAGACTAATTCATCATCGGGCTCATCCGGCCGGGACAATCCCAGGACAGCCACTTCAGCAATGGCCGGATTGGTGTGCAGCGCCCATTCCACGTCTCGAGGAGACACTGTGTACCCCTGCTTGCGGATTATTTCAGCCATGCGCCCCTTCAAAGTTAAACGACCGCCGTTAAGTTCAGCGATATCTCCTGTCCGCCAAAATCCGTCGCTGGTTTTCAATTTATCCGTAAGCTGCGGGTTCTTATAGTAGCCGGGGAAAACGCCGGGCGATTTAACGAGCAGTTCGTTCTTAGCGCCGATTTTTGCCTCTACTCCCGGCAGAATGCGTCCCGTGGAGCCGGGTATGCGCTCGTTGAGCAGGTTGGAGGCTATGCGGCCGGTTTCGCTTGAACCGTAAACCTCTAATATTTCCGCTCCGTAGCGGTCTTTGAACTCCTGCCAGACTTTCGGGGGCAGAGGCCCCGACCCCGAGATAAACAGGCGTACCTTGGAAAGATCATATTTATCACCGTTCTCCGCCTGCAGCAGCTTGGAATAAGCCAAGGGCGCGTGGGTGAACATTGATATGTTTCCAGCTGACAAGGCGGCGAGAGTTCCCTCCGCGTCGAAACGGTCCTGAAGGTATAAGGTATTGCCGTGATAAAGTGCTCCTGAAAGACCCATTACGCTGCCATACCAGTGGGAGAGCCTCAGCGAGATCAGCAGGCTATCGTGTTCATCCCAGGCCCACACTTTCGAGCAGACCTCAATATTCCATATATGGTTGGCGTGAGTATAGGGGGCCGCTTTAGGCCGGCCGGTAGTGCCGGAGGTAAAGAAAACGGTGGCAATTTGCTCGTCCGCCGGCAGGCGCAGGTGGGGCTTCTCCCGCCGGCTACCGCTCTCCAGATCCGATAAGGTTAGTACGGGTATTTGGGTATCAAGCCGGAGCCGGTTGGACTCGTCAGCGATAACTAGCACGGGCTTCATCTGGCTTAAGATGGCACCCAGTTCCAGCGGTTTATAGATGACGTCCAGAGGTAGGGCTATATGCCCGGCATGAAGGACAGCCAAATAAGCTACTACATATTCCCAGCTGTTGGGCATTAGCAGTGAAACCAGCTGCTGCTCTGAACCTGGCAGCCTGGTCGAAAGGACGCTGGCGCAGATTTCCACCGCCCTATATAGCTCGTCCCAGTTAAGAGTACGGCTTTCGGTGACCAGCGCCGGTTTATCGGGAAGATTGGCCGCGTTGGCTTTTAGAAAATCAGTTAAATGCGTATTAATTTGCAGCCCGCCAAAATATTTAGTTGTCTGAAACCATATGCTATTAATTTTAACTGAGAGTAAGCTGAGAGGCTACCTCAGGTTCAAAATCCCTATCCATAGTGTTATTATCGTACGTACTCTATATAATTGGATGCATAGATGGCCAATAAATTACAGTTTAATCCGGAAACGCTGAGGGAGTTTAGCTCTCGCTATCCGACACGCCTAATCAAAAAGGGTCGTCCCCTGTTCTACCAGGGTGAAATTCCCCGCTCAGCTTTATTTATAAGATCAGGAGTGGTTAAGCTTTATAACATTTCAGCCAGCGGAGAAGAAAAGATAGTCGGCTATGAAGGCCATGACGCCATGCTGCCTAGCGAGTGGCTATTCAACCGCTCGCCCGTTTCTCTTTATTACTGCGATACTTTCATCGACTGCGAAGTCTGCTCTATCCCGCGTGACGACCTTATGGATTTTATCAACTCCAACCAGGATCTGGCCCTTTCGCTACTTGATCGCTACATCTCGATGTACATCGGCTCCACTATGCACCTGCATGCCCTGGAGCAACTTCGCTCCGGGGACAAGCTGCTGCACATATTACAGTACCTGGTGCTGCGCTTCGGTAAGGAGGTTTCTAAGAACCATTATCAGATCCCCCTGCGCCTTACTCATCAGGAAATAGCCAATCTGGTAGGCTTAACCCGCGAAACAGTCAGTACCGAGATAGGCAAGCTAAAGAAGAACGGTGTTCTGGCCATTAAAGACGTCTACTACATCGTAGATGTCGACAAAGCGGTACGGATTTTAGGCGAAAGCGACTTCAGCGACCTGGTTCTTTAGGAGTCTTTTGAGTCAGATTCCAGTGTCTCTTTGACAACTTTTATCAACTCACTGGGCGAGTTCCAGGCCTTTAGGATGTAACGGGTAGCGCCGTATTTAAAAGCTTCATCAATCTCTCTTTGCTCGTCATAATTGCTAAAAACAATGATTTTCATGTCCGGGTATTTATCGGCTGGTTTGAGTTTTTGTAAAAAAGCTACGCCGTCCATCTTAGGCATTCGTAAATCCAGCAGGATTAAGTCGGGCTTTGTCTGGCTGACTATATCAAGAGCTTCTTCGCCGTTGAAGGCTACGGATACGTCAAAGCCTCCTCTTTTTAGAACCAACTCGTAAGCCTCATTCAGTAGTTTTTCGTCTTCGACAATCAGTATTTTAGCCATGTTCCCTAATCCGTTTAACAGTATCAACGATTAATTATACATAAAAGCAGCTGAATTCAATGTGAAAAATTAGCTATGCCCGCGGGAGGGAAACCGTAAATGTACTGCCCTTATCTATCCGGGATTGGACTTTTATGCCGCCGCCGTGGAGAGTGGCTATTTTAAGGGCCCAGTATAAGCCTAGGCCGGTTCCGCCCACTTCTACGGATAGCGGATTGGGGACGCGGGAAAATTTCTGGAATAGCTTTGGAAAATCCTGGCGGTTTATCCCTACTCCTTCGTCTTTAATCTCAATGACGGCAGAATTCTTGGAAGGCCTTAGTTTGATGGTTATGGTTGTGCCAGAGGGTGAATAGTTGCTGGCATTATCTATTAAATTCTCAAAGACCATACGCAACCTTTCGCTATCGCCCCGAACCGGTATGGGCTTATCCGGCAGCTGGTAGACGATTTTCTGATTCCGGCTCTTTAGCTTATCCTGCAGATCTTCAACTACTTTTTCAATAATTTTCTTAATCTCAAGCGTGCTCATATGCAGCTTGAAGCTCTCGGAGTCTATGCGTGCTACTTGCAGCAGGTCGTCGATAATCCTCAGTTGCCGATTATTGCTTTCATCCGCTTTTTCCAGGAACAGCGTCTGGCTGGGAGTCAGGGCATCGGCATAGCCTTCAAGCAGTAGTCCTAAATACTGCTTTACGCCTGTGGCCGGCGTGCGAAGCTGGTGTGAAGCAACGGCTATAAACTCATTCTTCAGCTTATTCAACTCTTCAAGTCGGAGGTTTCGTCTCTGCAGGGACGACGCCCGCTTATTCAAAGCGCGCTGCTCTAAAATCAGACGCTCAATCTGATTTTCAAGCTGCTCAATTGCGTCATGGGACTCATTACGAACTTCGGTATTATTTCTTGCCATTAGTCTATTTTAGCAAAACTAATAGAGGTTAATATTAAAAATTTATCTTTCTGAAGTATCAAAAAGATGTTAAAGTATATATTATGTCGGAGATTTATAGACCTCGGGCTGAAGCAGAGTTGGCGACTCTTGAGAACGTCCAGTCAAGCTTAGCCGATTGGGAGCACAACCCGATTGGCGGGGAACGGCACATTGCCTATATTGGCGAAGCCGCCGCCAAACTAATTGAGTGCTATAAGCCATTCCGAGATTCTATTGAGCTCTTTATCGAAGCTAGGCGGGACCCGGATACTTACTATAGAACCCACGATAGCCCCAGGATTAAGCGCAGAGCTCATCGCCCACCCACCAAAGAATTTGCCGCAAACTTAATCAGATGCGGTATCCAGTACAATCTTCTAAACTTGCCTGGCGGAAGAAGATTCCCCGATGGGTTTCACAGCGCAAATGATGTCGAGGAAGAGATAAAGAGATGGTATGAAGAAGAACCTGATGACCCAAATGAGTTTTCTAAGGCCGATATTTTTGAAAATAACATCTTAAGACACTTCATAAATACCAATATTCCCCAGCGATACGTAGGTGTAATGATCGCTAAGTACATATATGGCGATGAGTTCCCCGATGAGGTATTCTCTGCCGATATAGGTTGCAGTCAAGGTGAAGGTTGGGCGCAAATTGCGGCTAACTTACCATTCGACGAAATCGGGATTTACTCCAGGGACGAAGCTACAGGACTTTTAGTCCCCGATAAGCAACAAACCATGGTAATAAACCATGAGATTAATAAACCTCTCAATGTCGGATATAGCTTGGGGGTAGACCTCACTCAACCCAGGGATGCGGAAACAGCCAATTGGGCTCTTAGTAACCGTAGACCCAGCGAGCTTATGGACCGCCGTTTAATGAATAAAGACTACTATCTCTCTACGGTCTCGCTGCCGAATCTCGCCTTCCATCTGGGCGATGCTACTGATTCTGCCGAAGTTGTGGATATACAAAGAGCTATCGCGAAAAATTGGCCCGACAAACCCCAAAAACCAAACTTAATCACCGACTTCACGGTACTTTATGAGAGCTCAGACGAAGAGGTGGGTGTTATGCTGCAAAATGAAGCAGAGCTTTTAGCCAAAAACGGAGTGATCCTTTTGCAAGAGCCGATGGAAATTGACCTCAGCGCACCTAATGGTCTACGGATGTATGATGATTTTAGAATTCCCGGAATCTATAAGTTAATAGCGTATTGGCCGCACCAAAAAGACAGGGGCTTTGAGCACTTGGCCACTTACGATAGCGGTAGATGTAAGACGGCGATCATTAATACTGAGCTAAAAGCTCTATATTCTCGCAACTAGCTGACGGACAGTTTTTGAAACGCTTTTTGTACCATCGACGTATACCGTGTCATGAAGTTGTGGTGGTCCTTGCCGATTCGTTCGATAGGTTCGTAATAACTGAAAATCATAGCCCCGCCGTCAAGAACATGGTTGAGAGGATAAATTACACTGCAGGCGATGCCGCCTCCGGCCTGATTGAAGCGGGCTTCTTCGGGGGTCAAGGCGGGGATAAACATGTACTGCCAGTCTGAGGTGATCATGTAGTGCTGATCTCTGATGGCTCTAACGATAAAGTTACGAGTGTAGTTTATAGGTATTTTAATCTCTTTAAACGGTTTGGCAGACATCTCTACTGTTCCTTTGGCCAGTTCGGTGTTGGCGAGGGCAATTCTGTCGATTGTGCCCTCTTTCTTATTCACCAGCAGTAAAACCACGATGCCCAACCCGAGCAGCGTCGTGGTGCGTCTATCCTTAAAAGGAGCATTTACCACGGCTTCTTCCAGCTGGTGTTGAGTTCTGCGCGCGCCTAATACGCTCTCCAGCATTTTGTAGTACTCGTCGCTTCCCAAAGCGGCCTGAAAATCCATACAGTGATTATATCAATCAGGTATGAATAACTAAAAGATGACTTTAAAAGGGTGGGATGCTAGGAACGGCAAATTATTTAGCGGCTGCTTTCTCGCGGGCCGTTTTTGCCAGGCTGAATGTCACGCCATCAGGACCATACCTGGCTTTGACGGCACTGCCCTCTGTAATGGCGCCGGAGAGCATTTCGCGGGCGAGCCTATTCTCAATTTCTATCTTGATCCTGCGCCGCAGTTCGCGGGCGCCATATTCCGGCATGTAGCCGACATCGGCCAGGTGGTCAACGACTGATTTATCGAAGTTAAGTTCTATACCCTGACCGCGGGCAGTGCGACGGACTCGCTCCAGCTGCAGCTGCACGATCTGTCTGATTTGATCCTTTGTGAGAGCATGAAAAACAATGATCTCATCTATCCGATTGAGGAACTCCGGCCGGAAGTGGGCGCGCAGCACCTCCATTAATTCATCCTTTATGCGATCATATGATTTTTTCTCGGTACCGCTTTGTGTCAGATTGTCCTGAATGATGTTGGAACCGATGTTGGAGGTGGCAATAATAATGGTATTGGTAAAATCTACCACCCGCCCTTTACCGTCGGTTAGGCGCCCGTCATCAAAAATCTGAAGCAGGATATTGTTAACATCCGGATGAGCTTTTTCTATCTCGTCCAGCAGAATTACGCTGTACGGCCGGCGGCGAACACGCTCTGTCAGCTGGCCGCCCTCCTCAAAACCTACGTAGCCGGGGGGTGCCCCGATCAGCCGCGCCACGGCATGTCTCTCCATATATTCACTCATATCAACCCGGATCAGGGCATCTTCGTCGCCGAAGACCAGCCAAGCTAAAGCCTTAGCAAGCTCTGTCTTGCCGACGCCGGTAGGCCCCAGGAACATAAAAGAGGCGATGGGCCGGTTGCCTTCTACTAAGCCCGCTCGCGAGGCTCGTATGGCATCAGATACTGCCGTTATGGCCTCTTCCTGACCGATAACCCGCTCATGCAGGTGCTCCTCCATCTTCAGAAGCTTGTCCTTTTCTTCCTGGGTGAGCTCCGTAACGGGGATTCCCGTCAGGTTCGACACGATTTGGGCGACGTGCTCCAGCAGAACTTCGCGGGAAGAAGAACCGCGCTGCTGATGCTGTTTTTCGCTGAGCTCCCTTTTTTGGTCTTCCAGATCATTCAATTCGTTATCTACGTCCTTGGCTTTATCAAACTGCTTATGGCTGCTGGCGTAATCCTGCTCCCGCCTAGCCCTTCCTATGCGGCTATCCAGGTCATCGATATCCTGGCTGAAGGCGTCGGCGCCGATTCTGACTCTTGCGGACGCCTGGTCGATAAGGTCGATGGCTTTGTCCGGCAAAAAACGGCCGGTGACATATCTATCTGATAGTTCGGCGGCGGCCACTATGGCTTCGTCGGTAATCTTTACTTTGTGATGGGCTTCATATTTATCGCGCAGGCCGCGCAGGATCTCTATCGTTTGCTCGACCGTAGGTTCCGGTACCATGATGGGCTGAAAGCGACGCTCCAGCGCGGCGTCCTTTTCTATATACTTCTGATACTCGTTTAAAGTGGTCGCGCCTATCAAGTGGAGCTCTCCGCGTGCCAGCGTGGGCTTGATGACATTTGATACATCTACTCCACCTTCGCCCCCACCCTGGCCGGCACCCACTATGGTATGCACTTCATCTATAAAGACCAGAAGCTCATCCTGGTGCTCTACGATTTCGTCCAAGACGTCCTTTATACGTTCTTCAAATTCACCCCGGTATTTGCTGCCGGCGATCATGGAGTTTAAGTTAAGCTCTACTACCCGCTTACCCTCCAGTACCTGGGGGACCTTTCCGCTCAGGATCCGCTGGGCCAAGCCCTCTACGATGGCGGTCTTGCCAACGCCGGGTTCGCCAATCAATACCGGATTATTTTTAGTGCGACGGGCTAGTATTTCAATCATTGTTTCAATCTCTTTGGCTCTACCGATTACCGGATCCAGCTTTCCCTGTTTGGCTAGAGCTGATAGATCGCGGGAGTACTTATCAAGCTGGGGAGTATTGGTCCGCGCTTGCACCTGGCCTTCCTCGGCACCTTTTCCAACCACCTTGACAGTTTTTTGGCGTATAGCCTCCTGCGAGAGTCCGTATTTGCGAAGCAAATCTCCCGCCATGCCCTCGTCCTCGCCGGCCAGCGCAATTAAAAGGTGTTCGGGCCCGATATAGCTATGGCCAAGCTCGCGCGAGATCCGAAAAGCGGCCTCCAGCACACTTTTAACCCGGGGGGATACGCTTACTTCAACCGCTTCATCACCTGTTGCCCTACCCTTCCCCTTGGGGGCATTGGCCTCGATATAATCCTGTACTTCTTCAGGAGATAACTTGAATTGCCTGAATATCTCAGCCACCACCTCGCTGTCTGCCAAAGCATACAAAAGGTGTTCGGTGTCTACTTCCCGGCGGCCCCAGCCAACCGCTGTCTCCGCGGCTTTTTGAATAAGCTGCTTGGTGTGGTCCGGTAAGTACTCTTCGATGTCGATGCCTTCGCGCTCCGGCCCGAAAGGGCGGTCGAAAGACGAGGAAAATGCCGGCGCATCCCTAGGAAAGGTGTCCATTAGTCCTCTGTCTGAGAATAGGGACTCAAAGGGAGAGGTCATAAACTGCTCGCGCCGCAGCTCCTCGTAATGGATATCACATAGCTCTAGGGTCGTCTCCCGGCCGTTTCGGGTCAGCTTGATGGTATGCGTAGCGGGCCTTTGGTTATCTATGTCGCATAAACCGTTAGCCATAAAGCGCCGCCTTCCTACATCTGTAGTAAATACCAATCGCGCTCTGGGAGCAGTCGGATTTATCACACCCTGGGCTCTAGATGGCTTAAGGCTGGCGGCTGGTTTTAGCCTGGCAACGTCATCGATTATTTTACTGACCAAAATGCTACCTTAGGGTAGCCTTTGAAGTAGCGATTAAATGAACCAAAAGCCGCTCAGGCTACGTCTCTGCCTCAGTCTGTGTGAGCATTTCCAGCCTCCGTTAGGGGGGTGAGTATGCCTTACATTGAAGTAGGAAAAGAAAATTCGGGAACAATCAAGATCCACTATGAGGACCACGGTTCGGGCCAGCCGGTAGTTTTAATCCATGGCTTTCCGTTGGATGGAAACGCTTGGGAGAAGCAAAAGCTAGCTTTGCTGACAGCAAACTACCGAACGATAACCTATGATCGTCGAGGCTTCGGTAAATCCAGTAAGCCGGCATTTGGGTATGACTATGACACGTTTGTCGCTGACTTGGACAAACTGCTGACCAGCCTGGATCTAAAGGACGTAATCCTGGTTGGCCATTCGATGGGCACGGGAGAGGTAGCGCACTATCTTGGGACTATTGGATCCGAGCGTATAAGTAAGGCAGTGTTTGTTTCTCCTATTCCGCCGTTTCTTTTAAAGACAGACGATAACCCGGAAGGTGTCGATAAAAGTGTTTTTGATGGAATACAGCAGACTATCAAGGCAGACCGGCTGGCGTATCTCTCGCAGTTTCTTGCTGACTTTTACAATACCGACGAAAATTTAGGCAAGCGCGTTAGCGAGGAAGTGGTTCGATATTCATGGAACACAGCGTCTGTTGCCTCTCCAAGGGGAACATACGAGTGCGTAACCGCCTGGTTGACGGATTTTCGCGGCGATCTTCCCAATATCGATGTCCCGACCCTGATTATCCACGGAAAATCTGACCGGGTTCTACCATTTGAGATTACAGGTAATCGCCTGCAGACAGAGCTAAAAGACAGCAAATTTGTAGCTTTAGAAAACGCGCCGCACGGTATTCCGTGGACGCATGCAGAAGAAATTAACAAGGAGATATTGGCTTTTGCCCAGCAGTAGTCTAGACGGCCGCGCTTGGTAGAGTCGTATGATTATAAAAAGAAGCATAATAAGAATGGAGTAACGATGGCACGAGTAAGCACTTATCTAAATTTTCCCCGCAATACTGAGGAAGCGTTTAACTTCTATAAATCAGTGTTCGGCACTGAGTTTGAGGGGGAGATCATGCGGATGTCTGCAGTCCCTCCGCAAGAAGGACAGCCGCCACTGTCAGAGGAAGACAAAAATCTCGTTGTGCACATAGAGCTGCCCATCCTGGCCGGCCACGTTTTGATGGGTACCGACGCTCCGGAGTCGATGGATTTTAAGCTTAAACAGGGCAATAACATACATATTATGCTTGAGCCGGATAGCCGCGAGGAGACAGATAAGCTATTTGCCAGCTTGTCGGAAGGTGGCGAAGTTACCATGCAGCTTCAGGATATGTTCTGGGGTGACTACTTCGGCTCCTGTACTGATAAATACGGTATCAACTGGATGTTCAACTACTCTAAAAAATAATGAAACTCGTGGATAGTGCTTTATCCACGAGCATATAATAGAAAGATGACGCCGATGCTTGTAGAGAGGACTCTTTATGCAAAACGATGAACCGTTTAAAGAAGCATATGATAATGCAGAGCGGCTGCTGGGCAAACCTTTAAAACTATCCCTAGCTGATAGTGAACCTGCGAACGCACGCGATTTCTTAGACTTAGCAACGCAACACACATTTGGAGACTCATGGTCGCGCCCTGGGCTAGACGATCGTACTCGGGCACTCATTTCGATAACAATCGCCGCCGTGCAAGGAACGCATGAGCCGCTAAAAGGACAGCTTCGAATTGCTCTGAATGTCGGCGTCACAAAAGAAGAAATTGTGGAACTTTTTATTCACCTGGAAGCATATGCCGGCGCAGCCCGTGCATTTGACGCTTATCAAATAGCCAAGGAAGTCTTTGCTGAAAAGACTGACAAAGACGCATGAAGACACGCTGCGAATGGGCAATCGGCAATAAGCTTTATGAACATTATCACGACACTGAGTGGGGTGTTCCGCTACATGACGACCGCGAATTGTATGGCTACCTGCTGCTGGAAGGCGCCCAGGCCGGTTTGAGCTGGCAAACCATACTGCAAAGACGCGACAATTACCGCAAAGCTTTTGCACAATTTGATCCCGATAAAGTCGCTCGCTTTGGCGAAAAAGGGGTTGAGACATTACTTCAAGACTCAAGCATTATACGTAACCGCTTAAAGATACGCTCGGCTATAGATAACGCCCAAAAGTTCTTAGAGATACAAGAAGAGTTCGGTTCATTTAACGACTACCAATGGCAATTTGTCGGCGGCCATGCGATACAGAACGAGTGGCAGACTTTGCACGACGCACCCGCATTATCCCCCGAAGCCGAAGCCTTTAGCGAAGATCTAAGGTCACGAGGGTTTACATTTGTTGGCCCTAAAATTATTTATGCTCACATGCAAGCTGTCGGCATGGTCAACGACCACATTGTCAGTTGTTTCCGCTACGAAGAAGTCAAACAACTTACATAAAACTGGTTTTGCCCCAAGAGATGGTTTTAAGGAAGCTATGATTACTTCGAAGGTTGTTATGATCGAAGTTTATAGAGCCAGCGCTTGAATACGTGTTGAGTGAGAAACGGCATAAAGGAATAGGTTAGAACCACCGGAACAATTAAAGGGAACAGAAATGATCTGATAAAAATGTTCCACTTAGTTATGTGAGGCGACACGAAGGCGCCTAGGAGTAGACTCAATGGATAGACAGCTATGAAGGTAACAGCTACCATTTTCCATTTAGGGGGTGGTGCGACTGATTGGCCCGGTAGGTCAAACCAACTTTCCAACCCAGTGGCTTTATTGCTATGCACAACAGCGATGCCCTTTAACTGATCTATCCATTCATGACGCTCTGAGGAATCCAGCCAAGCCTTTAAATGTTCATCGGTATCAAAGCGCAAAACACTTTGATAGGTATCTTGGCCTTTTGGCGGCCGCAAATTGGTGACTCCCAAGTGTCCCGGCCACCGCGTGGCCGCTCTGGCGATGCCATGGAGCCAGTTCGTAAATTCCTCTTCCTTGCCGCTCTTAACTTCCCAGCTAAAGGTAACGGTAATTGGCTGAAATGTAGTTTGTTGAACAGATTTTTTCATATACACATTATAAAACTTACCTAGAGTTTTAGAAGATAACATAGCTAGGAGTAAGCTAGCTGGGTGTCTCGGCCTGGAATTTTTTAAGAATTAGTTAGTTTGCCCAAGCTGTATCCATAGGCAGCGAAGGCAATTATAAAGCCAATAGCCATCAAGAATACAGCTACGTCATTGCCGCTTTTAGTAGCTATTACGCCGCAGACAAACGCTCCTAACGAAGCAAGCAGGCCTATAGCTGAAGGAATCTGCAAAGAATGCCACCGCACAGCAAGGACTAACCTTATGGTTACCCCGATCAAGATGCCTATGGCCACAATTATGTGCAGGACAAGAAATGTAGTCTGAACACCACTGTGTTTGTCGGGGCTATAACTAATCAGCGTAGTAAGCGCGACTCCCAGCACGAACTGCACGGCTAGGGCAGCCATTAATCCCCTTACTTGGCGCCTAGTAATCACTTCTCGCTTAGAGCTGTTGCTATTATTCATTTACCAAAGTCCTTTCCGGTTAAGGTTATTTCGAGAATAGCATAAAAAAAACCTTGCACACTATTCCATACCAGCAGACACAAGATCTGCGGTTTGGAATCTACGTGCAAGGTTTTTATAACCCTACTGAAGCGCAACTTTAGTTTAAGCTGCGACTATTCGACAATTTATGACAAATTGTCTAGATAGATACCGGGTGCATTATCTCATTCTCATATAAGTAATTCAACAATAGCCTTATGCTTTCACTGGACACGTTTCGAGTGTGCTCGATGCGAGCGTTGGGGTGATGTACCATTGGTGTATGAGTTCATATGAGCTAATTCGTCAGCAGTATCGGCCTGAACATATCAAGGTACTCTTGATTGCTGAATCTCCGCCACCTCGCCCGCAAATTCAAAGCAGCCGGCAGTTTTACTACACCGACCGCATACGTAAGGAAGATCGGCTTTTTACAAATACTATCCGCGCTCTGTATCCTGAAGCTGCCGAGTTGCCGGAGGATACTCTGCAGCAACAAAAGCAGATGTGGCTAAACAAATTCAAAGATGACGGCTGGTATATGATCGAGGCTCTAGAAAAATCCCAGATTCACAAAGTTACTAAAAAACAGCGCCAAGAAAGAATCCGCGAAAGCCTACCGCAGCTTATTGAACGTGTCAAAAAACTCGCGGAGAATGATACCAAAATAATCTTAATAAAATCCAATGTTTTTGACGCGGCTGCGGAACCGCTGCGCCAGGCGGGTTTTAATGTCCTTAACACAAAGCTTGTTGATTATCCTGGCAGATTCAACCAGAGAGCCTACCGCGAAAAAATCTCGAAACTAGCCGCTCTTTAAGGGAGGCTGCCCTTAGTGGATATACTTCGCACTATTCGCTGTCATTCTTATAGAAAATATTCCACTGATGTCCGTCTAAATCGGCAAAACTGCGCCCGAATATCCAGCCAAGGTCTTTTGGTTCATGAAGCTCCGAGCCGCCTGCCGTGATGGCGCGGTCTACTAACGAGTTGACTTCTTCCTTGTTCTGTACGCCTACAGAAATAAGCACTTCAGCAGTTTTTGATGTATCCGCAATTTGCTTATTCGTTATGCCCTTAAAGTGTGATTCGTTCAATAAAGCAATCACCGTGTTCTCATCTATGTTAAAGCATGTCGCATACTCATCGGTAAGTTCTGGATTAAGCGAAAATCCAACTTGAGTGAAGAAGTTCTTGGATATATTTTGATCTTTAACGGGTAAATTTATAAGTACTCTATTTGCCATATGCTGATTCTAGCAGAAACTTACATTGTTTATACGTGGCTGTCCTTATTGGACGTACTTCGCAACTTTATCGGCGAGCTTAACTCGGATTTCATCACGATTATCAGGTGTAATTTCTACGATATCAACGTCCATCCTTTGTCGTAAACTATCAGTGAAGTCGTCATGATACACACTACTGAGGGTGCCTACAAAGGGATTGCTTGAATCTAAATAGCCCTGAACGAGATTTTTGAATTGCTCCGAATATAATTCCATTTGTCCAATTTCATCTATGTATAGGAGCTGGTCGTCTTCGATTGGCGGCAATTCTGCAATGAACGAATTGAGTATGTCTAAATTAACGCCGTAGCGAGACACTCTGATTTCGCTTGGCGAATCAATGCTTGCCAATAATGCCCTGCTTCCAAGAGCCGAGACTAACTCAAATCCAGTGCGTGAACCATTTTCTGAAACCTCTGTAGTGACAAATCCCAACTTGTTATCAATATCATTAACGAGTCTATCTAATAATGTGGATTTACCAGCATGAGGTTCGCCGGTCAAAAGTATGTTCATAATAAAAATAATGCCACAAAACTGGCATTATTGGTATTGCTTATGCTTGGCTGCCCATAGTGGCCGCACTTCGAACTCATTATGAGTTGTTAGATAGCCAGTCTTCTGTTTCTTTAAGCTTTGCTTCTAACTGAACTTTCTCTTTTTCTAACTCAGAAATATTGTACGGAAAAGTGTTTACTTCAGAAGCTAAAAGTTGATGGAATTCATTTAAGGCTATGTTTGCTTTTGTTCGCCATTTTGAAGACTCCATTAAATCAGTCAAGGTGTGAACCTTTACTGGCTGTCCAGGGATAAGTTCGGATGCACTGAAGAGTTTCCGAGCCATGTCATTGAACTTATGAAAGTCGGCTAGTTTTGCCTTGATTTCCTCGCCCATAAATTAACAATACAATAGTTAACGTAAAAAGTAATATTCTTCGGAAATTGTCTGCCATAATGGGCGCACCTCGAGAATCTGTAAGAAAACCTCTTGCGCTTTGATGGTATAATAACTTTACTATCTTTAGCTCCTTCTTTTGGGAGGTGTTACGGACGAGCCGAAAAGGTATTTATCTTAACGGACGCACAGATGAGCATGTTCTGTGTCTCGGACGAAGGTAGCAATTCAGTCAATTCCTCTGCTGGTGACAGCAAGAATCGCACTGACCAGGTTTGCTTGGAGAGTCTTGAAGACGTCGCCAAGAAACCTTCGCCGGTGCACGCCCGGACGCCGGGTAAGCACCAAGACAGCTAAGAAGAATGATGTCATAAAGATATTATTCCAGGTTGTATTACCATTGTGAAAGAATCCTTGGATTCTCGGACGAACTCCACGGTAGGAGATGGGCAGGTATGGAAGACCGAATCGCCGTAGCCTGCGGAACATGCTCGCTCGTTCTAAACGAGTATTGGCTCTCCAGGCAATATGACGTCGTCCCATATGGAGAGCCAAATCTCATGATTTAATGATGACGAAAACCTTAGCTAGCGAGTGGCTTGAGTGGCAAATTAGACGAAGTAGGCAGAAACCTTTTCGTCGTCCATTTGTTGGCTCACGAGGCTATCTGCATTTCGATGAGCCAATCTCTCTCCTAGACAAAACAGAGATTCGGAATTTGATAAAAAATCTAGATAACGAACGCCAATTATCAAAGTGGCCATTTTTCCCATTCATTAGAGAGTCCCGTGGGCAACGAAAATTTAAGATGCCAAACGAAGAAACTGATGGTCCGCCGATCCCGCTGAAAACCCCTGCTAGGGTTAACCAAAAGAAGTATCCTCATATCAAAACGCGCCGGCTTATGGCGGCAGCCCATCGTGATTCTTGCTTGTATAGTTACTACGGTTTCGGGCTTGAAAAAAAATACGAGGCTAAACTTGAACAGAACAAGATTTCAGAAAATGTGTTGGCATACCGTTCAGCATTAGGAAAAAATAATGTTGAATTCGCAAGAGATGCATTTAATCACATAATCAAATCGAACGGCATAACTTGCCTACTTTTTGATATTAGTGGATTTTTCGATGCAATAAGTCACAAAAAGTTAGTTTCATCAGTTAAAGAAATCGCTCCTGAATACACAAAAGGCTGGAGGAATCATGTTCTAAATAGCCTTACTAAATACAGGTATATTAATGAAGATGATATTTATAAACTTTTAAGAAGTCATAAAAAGAAATATATCGTTTCAATACCTGGTGGAAAGTCTAAAAAGATTTGTAAACTTGAGGATTATAAAAAAATAATAGAAACTACAAAAAACGTACGAACAAATAAGAGTGGAGTTGGAATTCCTCAAGGGAGTTCGGTGAGTGGGCTACTGGCAAATGTGTATTTGTTTAATTTTGACAAAGATTTAGTTCAGATGATTTCTGGCATGAAGAATGGATATTACAGGAGGTATAGCGACGATATTCTAATTGTTTGCCCAACATCAGAAGCGAGCAAAATCTACGAAAGCTGCAAGGAAATGCTTAAGGAAAATGGCTTGAAAATAAAACCAACAAAAACAGAGGCGTTCACCTATCATAATGGCCAGCTTACTAATACTATCAATTCTATTGAGCCGACTTTAGAAAATAGACCACGCGATATGCAATATCTGGGCCTTCACTGGGATGGTACGCGGATTATATTACGCCCCGGTACAGTAGTAAAAAGATATCGTCCATCGAACCCCAGACGATTTCAGTATTGGAAATATGCAATCATGGCTATGGAGAAAATTGGGCAAAAAGCTATCCGTAAACAAAATGTTCGTATCCGCCGAACAGTGAAAAGAAAGATTGAACGGAAATAAGTATGCAGGAGAGTTAAAAGAACTTTTAGAGTAACTAAAATTTGAACTAGAAAACAAAGGACAAATTTTCGAAGCTGACGTAGTCGATAGCTGGATAGAACGTATTAGACGCATGGGTAAAGGTTACATTATGAAACCTGGCTGGGGAGGAGGGATTCGAACCCCCGAATGCCAGTACCAAAAACTGGTGCCTTACCACTTGGCCACTCCCCATCGTCGTCAATCTCCTCACGACTTTTGTAATTCAGTGAGGCTAAAACATTATAAAGTATAAAGTCTAAGGTATTTTAATCCAAGAAGTTACCTCAGGAGACATATTCGCTACTTCAGGTATCTTGCCATTGTTCTGGGAATTGAGGCGACAGAGCTGAGGCGCAGGGATTTGAAGACATCTGCCCAGGGGCTTTTTCTGCCGAGGATTTGATCACGCAGGATCATGGCGGCGGCAGTCGTGTTGGTGAGGCCCCATTTTTTGAAGGCGGTGGCAACGTACAGATGCTTTGACCAAGGATACATCTTCCCTACCAGCGGTACTCCGTCATAAGCCAGGTAGTCCCTGGCCCGCCATTTGTATTTGATTTCCTTCGCGTCGAACCATTCTTCAGCAAAGTTTGCCAGCTTCTGATATTTTTCCTCTGCTTTAGCCGTGCCGGGGATGTGGTTCTCACCGCCGATGAAGAGCAACTGCTCTTTATCGAATGTTACTGGGAATATGGAGTATTCTCCTAGGTTCGGCGATATATACATGCCCTCAAACTTCGTTTTTAATGGCACGGCCACTATATACGAGGTAGTTGGGTACTCCAGAATGCAATATGCGCCGCGTGCCACCAAGGGCAGAGTCGGTACGTTGGTAGCGACGATGATATTTCTCGCGGTCACCTCGGCATCTTTGGTGCCGACAGCACAAGGCTCGCCATCGCGGATGCTGGCGGCTTGGCTGTTTTCAAAGACGTAGCTGCCTTGCCCGTTGACCGCGTCAGCCAAACCGGAAATGTATTTTACGCTGTTCAACTTACCCTGGTCGGTGAACTTGACAGCTGCCTTTACCGGCAAAGGTAGTGGCGACTCTGTTTCGAACACTGCAGGCAGCCCTAATCTTGCGGCTGTTTCGGCTTCGGACTTGAACTGCTTCACCTGCTCCGCTTTGGTGGTGTATACGTAATTATCGTCATGCCGCCAGCCGCAGCTTATCTTTTCTTTGTTTATGATTTCTTCTATCTGTTTAAGTCCGGCCTGATTGGCTTCTCCGTAGATCCGGGCGGTCCTTTCTCCCAGCCGCTCCAGCATTTCCGTATAAACGATATTATGCTGAGAGGTGACCTTGCCTGTGGTCTGGCCGGTTGTGCCGCTACCTATGGTGCCCTTTTCTAAAACCGCTACGCTAAGCCCGGCTTGCTTCAGCAAATAGGCGGTTGTCAGTCCGCAAATGCCGCCACCAACTATGATGGTATCGACATCCAAGCTATTGGTAAGGCTTGGATATGAAGGCGTTTTAACGCTAGCCCGCCAATAGGACTTTTCTTGCTCCGGCAATTTCAGCATGATTATCAATGTATATCTAAGAAATGGGAAAGGCAGTAAAGCATATTACAGAGTCATCTGTTTTACAGATGTGGGCTAAAATCGTATAATTGAGGTTAACTATGCCTAAAGCTTCCTTGAAGCCAGAAGATTTTATTGTGCCCCTGAATATGAACGGCCTGGAGGGCCGCATGCTTCGTTTGCCCGCGCTGGAGGGCAATAAAAGAGAGATATTATTCTTATTTGGCCAGCATTCCACCATTGAGCGCTGGTGGGGTCTCGCGCTAGAGCTTAATAAACTTGGGGCTGTAACCATGCCTGATCTGCCGGGACTTGGCGGGATGACTCCACTTTATAAAATCGGACAGCAGCCGACCTTTGATAACATGGCCGATTACCTGGCAGCGTTTGTAAAGTTGAAGTTTAGGAACAAAAAAGTCACCATTTTTGCCATGAGTCAAAGCTTTGCCATAGTGACTAGAATGCTGCAAAAATATCCGGAGCTCACAAAGAAAGTCGATATTCTGGCTAGTGTTGTCGGTCTCGTTCACAAGGATGACCTGAAATTCTCCCGGCACACCATTTTTATATACAAAACCGCATCGAGGATTTTATCCCGGAAGTGGCCGGCCCGGATCTTCCGCTACACGGCCCTGCAGCCGTTTGTGCTGAAGATTGTTTATCATCGTACCCAATATGCCAGAGAAAAATTTGAAGAGATGTCCGGTGATGAATTTAAACGGACCATGGATATGGAGGTGACTCTTTGGCACCAGAATGATATCCGCACCCAATTCAAGCACTACTTAGAGCTGTTTAGCCTGGATTTGACCGGCACAAGAGTTGATCTGCCCGTTCTTCATGTAGCTACTAAGCGCGACCGCTACTTCAATAACGTAAAGGTGGAGGAACATATGCGGCGCGTATATAGCGATGTGGAAGTCTTTTTCAGCAAAGCGCCCAACCACGCTCCGACAGTTATAGCTACGGCCAGCGATGCCGCCCCGTTTATCCCCCACCCCCTGCGGCGGCGAATACAAGGCAAGATGAAATGAAGATTGGTATTATAACTTTATGAGTAAGGTTTAACTGTATGAAAATTGCTCTTGTCTGCCCCTACGCTATGTTTGGCCACACCGGCGGAGTGCCTCAAGTAGTAATACATCTGGCGAAAGACCTAACCCTTAAAGGGCACCAGGTTAAGATCATAACCCCTCGCCCCGCGAAATTTGACGGCGAAGCACCGGAGGGATACATACTTCTTGGAAACTCCCGGAAAATGAAAGCCGGCCTGGCGACGGCCGGAGACATCGGTATCGAGTTTGATGGGCAGGAAATCAAAGACGTTCTAGCCAGGGAAAAGTTTGACGTAATAAATTTTCACGAGCCCTGGCTGCCTCACCTGTCCAGGCAAATAATTCAAAGGTCCTCCGCTGCTCACGTCGGCACGTTTCATGCCAGTCTGATCGATAGTATGGCGGGCAAATCGCTGGTTAATATGACTTCGCTTTACTGGCGGGTCATCATAGATAAGATGGAAGTATTTACGGCGGTTTCAAAAGCGGCCTCGGCAGGCTTGCTGGCCAAAGAGGACGATAATGCTCTATTGGAAAATATAAAGTATATTCCTAACGGAATAGACCTGAAGCGCTACCGGGAAGCACCGGTTACCGCCATACGAAACCAAAGTACGAAAACAATACTTTATGTCGGGCGGCTGGAAGGCCGAAAAGGGGTCATGTACTTACTAAAGGCCTACCGCGAGTTAGTGATGAACCATGATGATGTACAGCTTTTTATAGCCGGTATCGGACCTGACGAGGAGAAACTGCGTGAATTCGTGCGTGACAGTGAAATCCCCAGAGTTACATTCCTCGGTTTTATCAGCGACGACGATAAAATCCATCATCTGCATAAGGCCGACCTGTTTTGTTCGCCCGCCAATAGAGGCGAAAGCTTCGGGATTGTTCTGCTGGAGGCTATGGCTGCCGGGTGTCCAATTGTGGCCGGCGATAATTCCGGCTATCTTGATGTTATGAAAGACACCGGCGCTATATCACTGGTCAATCCGCTGGACACAATTGATTTTGCGCGCCGGCTGGAAATAATGCTCTATGTTGAGCCCCTGCGAAAACTCTGGTTGAACTGGGCTAATAAATACGTTAAGCAGTTTGACTGGGGACCGATTGTCGACCAGTACGAAGCTGCTTACGAAGAAGCTATCAAACTACATGCCAGCCAAACCAACCGTTAAGGTAGCCTTTGTCTATGACGATACTCTCGACGGTTGGGAGGGTGTGGCGCAGCAAGTAAAAATCCTTGGGGGCTGGCTGTCCGCTCGGGGGCACAAAGTATCTTATTTTGTGGGCCAATCCAAAACAAAGCAGTGGCAGGGCGGCAAAGTTTATAGTCTATCGAGAAACGCCAAAGTAATCTTTAACGGCAACCGCATGTCTATCCCTATGCCCGCCAACAAGCAGGTTATCAGGCGATCTTTAGCAGAGCAGAAACCGGATATTCTGCATGTGCAAATGCCGCATTCTCCCTATATGGCCCAGCGAGTAGTGGACGAAGCTTCAGCTAATACTGCCATTGCCGGCACTTTCCACGTTTACCCGGCCAACAAAAAGGTAGTATTTGGATCTAGACTCCTTAAACTACTGTATTTTAGAGGCCTGCGGAAATTCGACGCCATATCGGCAGTGAGCACGGCTGCCCGGGGCTTTGCCGATTCGGCCTTCGGCCTAGCAAGCACTGTGATACCGAATACGGTTGATGTGGGCAGCCTTCGCTCCAGCGCAGCCAATGAACCGGAAACCGTAGTGTTTCTTGGCAGACTCGTGGAGCGCAAAGGCTGCCGGCAATTAATTGAAGCATTCCGCTTAGTGCACAATGCTTTACCGGAGGCGAAGCTTTTGATCGGCGGTACCGGGCCTAAACGTGCAGAGCTGGAGAAGCTAGTTCAAAAGCTCGGGCTTTCGGACGTAGTCGAATTTAAAGGGTTTATTGACGAAGATAAAAAGGGTGATTTTTTAGCCGGCGGCGCGGTTGCCTGCTTTCCTTCCCTTTACGGCGAAAGTTTTGGAATAGTGCTTATCGAGGCCATGGCCGCCGGCACCGGAGCGGTTATCGGCGGCCATAACCCCGGCTACCGGAGTGTGTTGGGTGCCAACCCATATCTGCTTTTTGACCCCAATAACAAACAAGAGCTGGCTGACAAGATACTAGAACTGCTCCGCGATAACAAAAAAAGAGCCTCCGTCAGCAAATGGCAGGCCGAGGCGATTGGGCAATATGATGTAAATACCGTCGGTCCTCAGATAGAACAGCTATATGCCCGGGCAATTGCTAAAAGCCTAGAAAGCAGGCATAATTGAGCTCAATGAATAACGGTAGAGACGTGACCGTCAACATCACCAATCGCACTATAGTTCGCACTATATTTTGGATAGTTCTGGCGATACTGCTCTTTAGGTTTATGGGGCGTATCTCCCACAGCTTAACTCTGATCTTCAGCTCGTTCTTCCTGGCGCTGGCCCTTAACCCGGTCGTTAGCGGCATGTCGCGCCGCTTGCATATTAAAAGCCGGCTGCGGGCTACGGCGGCCGCTTACTTGCTGGTTATCGCTACCCTGGCTATATTTTTCAGCCTGGTAATCCCGCCGCTTATCCGTCAAACAAGAACATTTATCAGCGATGTACCGCAAATCGTAGATAGCTTCCAAACGCAGAATAACGGTCTGTCCCGCACAGTCAAAAAGTATAAACTTGATCAAAAGTTGACTTCCGGTGCTAAAGACTTCGCCAGCCAATACAGTAATTTCGGCAGCACCCTTCTTGATACCGGCAAGCGGGTTATCGAGGCGATTGTCTCTATCTTAGTGGTTCTGATAATGACCTTTATGATGTTGGTTGAGGGCCCCCGCTGGCTGGATCTTATATTCGGCTTAATGCCGGCTAATAAAAGAGAACATAACCGTAAAATTGCCCACAGAATGTACAGAGGCGTAACCGGCTTCGTTAACGGCCAGGTTATACTTGCGATTGTGGCCGGCATTTTTGCCTTTACCGCACTGGAGATCGCCTCGCACTTGACTAATGCCTCCGTAAACGCGCTGGCGCTGGCCGGCATCGTGTCCGTCTTTGGTCTTATACCGCTCTTTGGTAACCCGATTTCCTCAACTATAGTCCTGCTGGTTTGTTTGAGCACCTCCGCAAAATTGGCGCTGATTATGGCAATTTATTTCGTTATTTATTACTTTATCGAAAATCATACGCTTCAACCCTATATCCAGGCTCGCCTGAACGAGTTGACGGCCCTTACGGTATTTATCGCCGCAATCCTAGGTATCGGCTTTGGCGGCCTGCTGGGCGCCATCGTGGCCATTCCGGCGGCTACCTGCGTTAAGGTGCTAATAGAAGATCAGATAGAGCGTCGCGGCCTGCGGGCTAAAAACCCGGTTTAGCAAAACTACTTTCTGTACCAGACCGGACCATCCGGCGTGTCGTTTATACCGATACCCTTATCATCCAGCTGCTTTCTAATATCATCCGCCGCCTGCCAATCCTGGGTTTCGCGGGCGTGCTCTCTGGTTTTCAGTAGACTTTCTATAAGCTCATCGCGTTCGCTTATATTCAGGCCGAATAATATATTAAGGGTGTGCAAAAGGTCGACCCACCTTTCAGCCGCTTCTTCCTGTACCTCCATTGTTTCAACCTGAGTAAACTCTGAATCAACGCGCTCCAGAGCCTCGGGAGTATTCAGATCATCCCCTAGCCTTGAAATTATATCGCTCTCTCCGGCATGAATTTGAGAAGCCTGGGGCCAGTCGGTCGTCTGGACCCGTCGCCAGCGGCCGGCGACTTGGCGCCAGCGCATCAGCCGGTTAGCGGAATGCTGCAAGTTCTCCCAAGTAAAATCACGCTGGCTGCTGTATTTACCTTCCAAAACGAACAGCCGGAAGGCCAAAGGATCAAAGCCGTTATCGGAAACATCCTCAAGCGTATAAAAGTTGTTGAGGGACTTACTCATCTTCTTCTCGTCAACGTGCATGTGCTCGTTATGGAAGAAGAAATTGGCTAGCAGCTCGCCGTTTAGTGCAGTACTTTGGGCAATCTCATTCTCGTGATGGGGGAACTTTAAATCTACGCCGCCGGTATGGATATCAAACGGCTGCCCCAGTGCGTGGGTACTCATAGCCGAACATTCAATATGCCAGCCCGGACGGCCACGCAGGTCCTGGCCGCGCAGCTGGAATTCCCAGGCCGGTTCTCCCGGTTTCTGCTTTTTCCATAGCACAAAATCATGAGCATCATCTTTATCATATTCGTCATTATCAATTCTAGAGACGCTGGTGCTTTCTACGGAAACCGGCACCAGCTGCCCGTACTTTCTGCCTGATTCCTCATATTTCTGTATCGAGAAGTACACTCCGTCCTCAGTAATATAGGCGAAGCCGGCTTCTACCAGTTCCCGTATCAGATCCTGCATTAACGGAATGTTATCGGTTGCCCTCATGAATGTTATGGAGTCCGTATCTATGCCGACAGCTTTGATGTCGTTCATGAACAGTTCTTCGTATTCACGGGTTAGTTTCTTCAAGGCTTCCATCGGCTCTAGATCGGGGTATTTTTGCTGGCTGGCGCGGATTGTCTTGTCGTCTATATCGGTAATATTCATGACGTGCTCTACAGAATATTTGTAAGCCCGGAGAACTCTTCGCAGCGTGTCGGCATAGATGAATGAGGCCAGGTTGCCGACGTGGACACGCTCATACACCGTAGGGCCGCAGCTGTAGATGCGCACCGGTTTATTCTTATCAACCGGTTCAAATAAATCCACTCGCTTGGTTAGAGAGTTGTAGAGCTCCACTTTATTTTTTCTCCAGCTCATCAAGTAGGCGCGAAGCTACTTGGATAACTTCGTTTTTAACGTCTTCAAAGGGGCGTCTGCCCTGCAGCTTGAAGCCGCTGGCGTAGCTATGGCCGCCGCCGCCGAAATGCTCCGCTAGATCGGCCGCGATCCCCTTCCCGTAATTGGCCCTGATTTTGCCGGTAATTTTTCCATCCGGGTAGGTTTTGAAGGCTATGGCTACATCGGTTCCCTTAGCCAGGCGCATATCGTCGATAACCAGCATCGGCGGATTGTACAAAGGACTGAATTTTTCAATCTCCTCCCATGGGATAGTGATGATGGCCAGACGATTATTGTCGTGAAACTCAACCCGCTGCAGCAACCGGCCTTTATAATGCACCAACTCCTGCTCGCGGCGCATGGTTTCTCGCCGGGCATTTTCGATAGCCGCCAAGCTGACGCCGCTATCAACAACCTCTGCAATGATGTGTATGGAGCGCGCAGTTGTGCCCTCGCTAGTCAGGCCCAGGCTGTCGCTTAAGATTGCTATGGCGATAAATTTTTTGGCCTCCAGGTTCAGCGGCCAGCTAAGCTGCTGAGCCAGTTCGTAAATAACCTCGCCGGTGGCTACAGCCGGCTCGTTGCAGATAACAGTCGCGAAAGTAATGGTGGGCGTGGTGGAGTGAT
>JAQGHE010000016.1 GCA_028288985.1 Candidatus Saccharimonadota bacterium | reverse complement strand
GTCTGGCGTAGTATGTCCAGAACGGCCGTTCCCGCCCGGCCAGCAGCAGCTCGGGCAGGTTCGGCAGGCTGAAGAAGCTGAAGTGCCAGCCGGTGCGGATGTCGTCGGCGGCGAGCGAGGGGTCGTGTTCGCCACCTGGCAATCCTGGGCCGGCAGGTAATCCTGGTAGGAGCGTTTCCTGGAACACCAGTTGCTGCACCCGGGGCCGGTGGAAGGCAGCGACGGCGTAGGCGATGGCCGCGCCCCAGTCCTCGCCGACGACGCGGAACTGGTCGAAGCCCAGGTGGGTAGCCAGTTCGGCGACGTCACCGGCCATCGTGGCGGTGTCGTAGCCGGTCAGGGGACGCTGGGAGCTGCCAGCACCTCGGTTGTCAACCGCGATGACAGTGTAGTGTGGGGTCAGCAGCGGCACAACGTGGCGCCAGTACGACATGGTCTTCGGCACGCCGTGCAGCAAGAACACCGGCTCGCCGGCGCCGCCGATCGCGTAGTGGATCTCCATGCCGTTGACCTTGGGCTTGCCGTGTGTAAGCCGGACTCCGGCGTGGTCAGTGAGATTCATCTTATCGAACTTCTTCTTTTCTTCGGCCGTGACCGGTCGCCGAGAACGATACTCTTTGCGCTTTTGCTCGGTTGACTAGCCATCATGTTCTCCTTGTTGGTAAGTAGTATGCGGCAGCAGTGGGCACCCTGGCGGTAAAAATCTTAACGATTGAGATCTTACAGGTCTTAATATGTACGTTCAAGACCTGCACCCGGAGCCTGAGCTTGGGATGTAGTTGCGAAGTACGTCCACTAGGGGGAGCCATCTATATACATAATAAAATAAATATGTTATTATATAGTAATGAGCACTGCTGAGAATATCCCAGCTAGTTATGACTTCCACGATGCCATATATAATGCCATTAGCTGCGCGCCCTTGGTGGAGTTGAGTGAAAGTGGGCTTTCTTTATCTAGTGCGCTTGTTAATGCTAAAAAGTTAAAGGGTATTGCTGAAGTAGGCGATGCAACTTTAGTCCCTGGCTTCAATATTGACCTACCTGGAGACATAATTATTGAAGATGCGCATGCGTTCCCTGTGCTAGTTAGACAAGCTATGAAAGCTATTTACCCACCTTTTACTTCAAAACAACAACTAGATGCATGGAGCCGAGAAAGTCTTGAGCATGAAATGGCTCATGCAGCGGCCGCAAATATGCTTTATAAAGATGTTAGATATGGTGTCAGAATCGTTAAGGTAAAAGTCTCAAACGAAACTAGGTTGCTTATGACGTGTTTTATTAATCTTCTAGATCAAGATATAACAATAGCTGATTTAGCTTTTATCACAGCAGCCCCGGAGAATCTATCTGAAGGTGATGGGCATGTACTTCGCTCTCTGGGAAATACTTCTCTACAGACGTAGAAAAAGTTCGAAGTACGTCCACTAGGGGGAGCCAAGCATTAGCATTATTCAAAATACCACTTTAGTGGTATTTTTTGTTTATGCCTGAATCCCGCGAACAATTATTTCAAAAACCACAGGTTGAAACGTTGAGCGACTTAAGCGAAGAGGACTTCTTAAGTTTGGCCGAATTCATGCCTGAAGCATTCTCTTCGATATCTCCTGATAATTTAGCTGAATTTGTACCAAAAGTAATTGAGGCCGAGAGTGCTGACGTTGTTATTGCCAGAAGTCCTGAAGGTAAACTTGTGAGTGCTATGGTTGTAAATATAGATTTTGGGCTTGGTAAACTACGTGGTCGTATTGATGATGTAGCAACTCATGAGCAATACTTACGTCAAGGATATGGCGGAGCCGTTTTGGATTACGCACTAGACTGGTTTCGCATGCGTGGTGTCAAAAAAGTTGCACTAACTTCTCGTAGTGAACGTCAGCCTGCGCACAAGCTCTATGAATCACGCGGATTTGTTACGAGAGACACAAACCAATTTGAGCTAAGTCTCTATTAGTAATCGTTTCAAAAGTTCTAAGTTCGTCCACTAGGGGGAGCCAAGGTTAGAACTAAAATTAACAGAGGTCAAAGACCTCTGTTTTTGTTTTGGGTATCACAAAGAAATGAGAAGTCTAGGTCTAGTATGTTCAGCGGTATACAGTTTACACTACCATCATATTACGTGTACCAATTTCAGGAGATTCAATATGTCAACAGAATTCAGTCAGGCCATAACTATTGGCAGTGATCTAACAGTAAACCGTCTGGGCTATGGTGCTATGCAGCTCACCGGGCTGAAAGTTTGGGGTGAGTATCCCGACCGCGAGGGTGGTATTGAACTATTAAAGGCAGTGCTAGAAATCGGCTATAACTACATCGATACCGCCGATACTTACGGCCCATTTACCAACGAGCAGCTCATTCATGACGCCCTCCATCCCTATCCAGAAGGGTTAGTGATCGTAAGTAAGGGCGGCTTAGTGCGCGGCGGCCCCGAATATGAAGACCGTGACGCCGTTGGCAACCGTATTTACTTACGCCAGGCGGCCTTTACCAGCGCGCGGCGGTTAGGCGTAGACGCGATTGACTTATATTACCTGCATACCCCCGAAGCCAAAGACGTACCATTTGAGCAGCAAATTGAAACTCTGGCCGAGCTGAAAGCTGAGGGTGTTATTAAACACATAGGCCTGTCCAACATATCCGCCGAACAACTGGGGGCTGCCCAAAGAATTACCGAGATAGACATCGTGACGGCGCACTACAACATTTACGTTCGTGATAACGCACCGCTACTTCGAGCTGCAATAGAAGCGGGTATCCCGTTTTCACCGTGGCACCCAGCAGCGCTACCGAAAGACGACAGTGTTGCGCGCTTCTTGAATGTGCTTGAGCCTATCGCCCAAAAGCATGAGGTATCCGTACCGCAGCTCGCTTTGAGCTGGCAGTTGCACCGTTATGACAAAATGCTGCCGATACCCGGCACGACCAGTATTGAGCACGCCCGCGGAAACTTTGCAGCGCTCACAGTCCGGTTGGCCGACGACGAAGTTGCAGCGATCACTAACTTAGTACCAGAACAGTAAAGGGGTCTATGTATGCGAACAGTATCATTAGGCAGTCAAGGACTTGAAGTAAGCGTCGAGGGGCTTGGCTACATGGGCATGATGTCTGAGCTGACATGCTAGCAACCATCCAGTCTCCGGAGCCAAGAAAAGACGAGTCCATCCGGGCTCGTTTTTTCTTGTTTTGAGACTGGTCTGAACTGGCGACAGCAAACTCGTGCTTCGATAAAACTAGTTAAAACTAAACCTTCTTCTCGCTCTGTTATTTCGTGTACCCCAAAGTGAACTTAGAACCAAGGCTTCTGTCGAGGTCTTTTTTGTTATGATTTAGCTATGCAGCCAAATGATAAGCTTCATACCTTTGTGCCGGTTTTTAATTGGAGTTGGTGGGAAGTATTTTTATTCACTTTTGTTTTGGGCTGGGTTGCAATCCGCATCATTAAAGCTCTAGAGCCTTTGGGTTGGGAGAAGCCATTAAAAAGAGGTGGTAGAGAAATTTGGCGGTCGGGATTTTACGGTGATTTGTTTTTGCCTATTGGCATTGCTTCCAGTATCGCAACTTTAAGAAATTTAGCTGTTAACAACCAATGGTATACGGGGGTTTGGTGGAATTGGACAGTTTTTGTTTTGGGTTTCGTAGTCATTATTGTTCTAGAATATAGTGGCAACTACACTCGCAAGCAGTTACGGACGCCCAGCAAACTTTGGCATACCTTTATTGCTTTTCCAATAATGTTTTATCTAGGGCTGATGTCAATCATCCCGCTTGCAATCATTCATAAACCAGGCTGGGCTGTCGTATTAGCTATTTTTGGATACGGTCTTTGGCTGCTGACTTACATCCACGACATAATCTGGCCACCTGACCACTCTAAAACTCACTAACCAAACCCTCTAAAAGGTAGGAGCTTGCTTCGAGGACGAGTGCAGATGTGCGTTTGCCCGGCCTCCGGAGCCATAGCCTTGACTTATTTCATTCATTATTGTACTTTACCAATATGACAAATCTCAGACTTTCTTTTGAGAGTGAACTATCAGTACAGCATGGTCTTTCAGAGCATCTGGCAGGCCGAGTGCTGGACGCTTATGAAGTAGAAGATGCTGACGCATTTAGATACGCCTCAGAAGTCCACGGCGAGACACAGACTCGTGTTAAGCAGGTTGAAGCGGCTAGAGTATCTATTAGAAATGCTTTTGAAGACTATCAGGCTGGTGGTTCTAGAGAGCTACCTTTGGGAGCAATTGCTTTAGGCTTAATGGTTCTAACTGGCGAGCTAAAAGTAGCTTAATTCTAACTTCCTCCATATGGGAGCCATATAAAACTACCAGCTCGGTTCTCTCTGTTATGATTACAGGATGGTAGATTTTATTATTAACCACGGCTTGCCTCTGCTCTTCCTGGTGGTAATGATTGAGTCTTTTGGCGTCCCACTGCCGGGAGAGACGGCTTTAATCGCCTTCGCAATCCTAGCCTCCCAGGGGCACTACCCCATAGTCCTGGTGATTTTTTTGGCCGCGCTTGCGGCTATAATCGGCGATAATCTTGGCTACTGGTTAATCGGCAGGTGGGGAGGGCGGAAATTATTTCGCAAGTGGGGCTGGCTGGAACGTTATGCCGAGCGCGTTCTGCCGCAAGCTGAAAAGCTTGTGGCAAACCACGGCGGCAAGACAGTCTTTTTCGGCCGTTTTATCACCGTTCTTCGCTACACGGCTGCCTGGGTGGCCGGACTGGGTAAAATGCCGTGGGGGAAATTCCTTTTTTGGAATGCCGCCGGCGGTATCGTGTGGGCAACTCTCGTCGGTTTGGTAGCTTATTATTCCGGTCAGGCGGCTGCCAATGCCATTAAACGCTACGGGATATATGCAGCCTTGATGATCGTCGCCGTAGTCGTGCTGGGCGGATTGCTTGTACATTATGGGAAAAAGCGTATGGAAAAGGATCTATAAGCGTCGCCATGTCATTACAAGCAAGACAAAACCAGCTCCTCAAACACCTCAATAAAGACGACCCCATATGGCATATCCAGGCAATTATTTTGGCGGTCATTATTCTTCAAGTTAGCTTGCCGGATAGATTTTCAGTTGGACCGCGCTTTGGTCTGCCGGTTTTAGAATTGCTGCTGCTGATTCTGTTAAGCGCAACGACTAGGCGCACCGCGGTTGTTAAAAATATTCTAAGGCGCGTTAACACTGTCAGCGTTCTGATAATAATCGGGCTTGGCAATATCTATGCCTTGCAGCGGCTATCGCATGACTTGCTGGTCGGCGGCCGGATATCCAATGGCCACGAACTGATAAGGGCAGCTATAAATATTTATCTGACAAATGTCGTCGTCTTTGCACTGCTTTATTGGGAAATTGACGGCGGCGGCCCTGCCAAAAGGTCAGCCGACAACATTAAGAGGCGCGATTTTGTGTTCGCTCAAATGACCCTAAAAGAATTCGTGCCGGCAGGTTGGCGCCCCAGCTTTATAGATTATTTGGCACTATCCGGCACTAACGCCCTGGCATTTAGCCCTACCGACACTATGCCGATAACCCGCAGGGCTAAACTTTTGATGCTGGTGCAGGCCTTTGTAGCACTGGCCACACTTGGTTTGGCGGCTGCCCGCGCCGTTAATATTTTGGGTTAACTCTGTTAATGTTTTCTAATTTGCTATCATGTAAAAATGAATGAAAAAACAAAACTAATCTTTTTCGACTTAGACGGAACCCTGGTAGACGGTATGGAATATATCTACCAGCACCTGTGGGAATACTTCGGCGTAGATAAAACTCAAACCAGAGAAACTATTCAAAAATATATCAATAAGGAAATAACCTATGAACAGTGGGTTAATACCGATGTTAAGCTTCTGCAGGATGCCGGGGCTACCAAGCAGAAGATTATGGACGCCATCATGAGCCTGCACCCCATGGAAGGGGCTCTAAACACCCTGCGCGCCCTAAAGAATATGGGTTACAAGATCATTATCGTCTCCGGCGGCCTGGATCTGGTTATTGAAGCCGTATATGGGGACGAGGCCAAAGTGCTGTTTGATGAAGTCTACATAAACAAATACGATTTCGACAGCGAGGGTAAGCTAATCGGTGCCACTCCTACGAAGTACGATATGGAAGACAAGGGAACGTGCATCAAAGATAGCGCCGCCAAGTACGGTGTAGAGCTAA
>JAQGHE010000008.1 GCA_028288985.1 Candidatus Saccharimonadota bacterium | reverse complement strand
GGCCGGCAAGTCTATTGCTTTCAATAGCAAATCAGAGCGCTTGGTAGAAGTAGCCACTCACCACGTCGAGTCCAACGACCTGCGTGAAATTCTCCAATTCATCAACAGTTAGTTTTCAAGCCGTGCTGTTTTTAGTGCATAATAATGGGTAAGTGTTAAAAACTAATACCAAAATCCGCTATCTGCTCATTACTAATTATCTGCAGCTATTCGCGTTCTCTTTTTTCAATCCCCTGTTCGCTCTATACGTTCTGCATCTAGGCGCAAAGCCGGAGATTATCGGTGTCGCTTGGGGCGTCAATATGTATGCCGCCGCTCTGACGATTCTGCTGTTTGGTCGATACGAAAACCAGAACAGTAACAAGGAAAGGCTGGTGGTTCTTGGCTATTTCGTTTTGGCTGCCGGGGCAGCTTCATTCCTTCTGGTATCAAATGTCTGGCAGCTTTTAGTAGTACAGATTGTCAATGCCGTGGGACTGGGTATGATGACACCGGCCTGGCGCACCGCCTATGCCCAAAGCGAGGACAAGGGGAAAGAAATTATGGAATGGTCGCTGGTTGACGGCGGCGGACGATTTTTTATAGCTACCGGCGCCATGGTCGGAAGCTTGATTTATAAGTATTTTGGCTTTCACGGAATTTTTATCCTGATAGCCTTGGTGCAATTAATTGCCGCTGTTATTTCCCTGCAGCTGTTGAAGCCGCCCGCGGTGCTGCACAAAGAGCCCATCCCACTGGGCCCCCTTTAACTGAGTTGATCAGTTCTTAAGTTTAAATCAGATTCGCAGCGCTCAGGCGCGCTTGTACTTCATCTTCAAAGATATCTTCCAGAACGATGGTCTGACGACCATCGGTAATGGCTACTCTCCAGCCATCCGGTTCTTTAACTGTGCGCACTTCAATCATAAGCCTCCCCTGCCAGCTCTTAGTTGCCCCCTCATTATTACTAATGCTTACCGCCGCTGACTGTAAGATTTTTATCATTGCTCAAAAAGAAATGGTTTAGGGGTATCAGCCGTTAGAATGCTCACAGCCAAGGCCGCCCGGAACCTGTTTAATTTATGCTGAATTGGAGGGCGCAAATGAGGAATTTTATTGATGAATATAGACAGTACCGGCAAGTTCGGCGGAACGTCCGTGAAGTCCTCAGTGAATACAACGACAAGTTCTGGTAGGAGTCTTACCTTAATCCGGACTTAGCGGTTATAATTAAACGATTAATGGCTGATAAACCGGGAAGATTAACACTGGCGCGAGTACTGCCCTGGATCCTACTAATCGGAGGCAGCATTGGTGTATTGGCATCCGCTATTTTAACCGATGAACTTTTTAACATTTTAAAAAATCCTCACTACGTACCCGTTTGCAACCTAAACCCTATTATTAGCTGCAGCTCGGTCACCACCAGCGCCCAGGCCCACGCCTTCGGCTTCCCTAATGAATTTATCGGCTTGGCCGGCTACGCGGCAGTAGCTACCGTCGGCGCGGCCCTTTTAGCGGGCGCCCGCTTTAAGGGTTGGTTTTGGCGGCTGGTAAACGGCGGACTGCTTTTTGCTGTCGGCTTCGTAACCTGGCTGCAGTTCGAGACACTGTATCGTATCGGCGCACTGTGTATTTTCTGCATGATCACATGGCTGGTGACCATACCGGCCTTTTGGTATACCACCCTATACAACCTGCGCGAGGGGCACATAAAATTACCCGCTCGGTTTACTGCTGCCGGCAAATTTGCCGCCAAACATCACGGCGATATACTGCTAGTCTGGTTTTTGATTATCATTGTCTTGATTTTGAAACGCTTCTGGTACTACTTTGGTAATCTGTAGACGTTCCTTTAGTTTAATGTAAAAAATTTACTCTTTATATTGTCAAAAAGGTAACTGTGGCATAAAGCCTAAACCGTTTAACTTATAGATATGACGCAGAGGTTTAGGGAGATAGCAGATGAAATACACGCTCCGGAGTGGGGTAGAACACCCATTTTCAGAAAAATTTACTGATAATCGCCGTTTCATACTGCCGCTTTTAGGGCTTTTAGTACTGATTATTTTTCTAGGCTTGCTACACGCCGGCAAGTTTAGGTCTGGCCCACGCCCCCTTACTCTGGGAATTTATACTGTAAAGACTCCAGGTAGCAGCAGTTCTGATTCTGGCACCGGTTCTACAAACAATCAGGGTAACCCGGGTGGCGGCTCATCCATGGCTACTAGCTTCCCAAGCGATGGTACGGCAGCAAATCCTCAGGCCGCGACAGTGCTGGCTAATGCTACAGGCAGCAGTACTACACCAAGCTCGGGCACTCCGGTTGCCACAGGAGGGATGGGGGGCGGCAGTTTGCCCGTTGTCCAAGGAGGCGGTACTCCGATGGTCCCCCCTCCTATTGTTTCCACTCCGCCACCGCCGCCTCCGCCACCCGCAGCCGTCTTACCTTACGTCTTATGCAGCCCGGCCCTAGATCTGCAAACTGGCGGCAAAAGGGTGCTAGCCGCAGACGGCACATGCATAACCGTTAATTAATCCTTCCATTTTGTAAAAATTTATACAGCCGCGCCCAAGCCTATCGTGTGTAATGGGCTAGTGCTTGGGAGGTAGCCCGAATGATTATTAGGCGTCAAGCATAAAACCCTGTGCGTGTGAGAAGGCACAGGGTTTTTTCACTACCCAAGACTTTGGACTATACATGTAGCTATCTTCACAGTATCGGTCCGATATTGATGTCATGATGGTTACGGGATAAAGAGGAGGGTCTATGAGTAAGCATTCCAACGGGGAAGCCAAACTGCATATCGGTAAGGAGGTGCGTACTCGTAACCGTCCCGCTAATCAGCGGCCAGATATAAACGGCCGGGCGTCTCAGGTGCCGCCCAAAGGTACTAACGCTAATAATCAATATCGATAGGAGGTATCTATGATCTTACTGGCCACACATCCGCAATTATCAGACCTGCATCGTTTGATAGATGAAATTCCTCGCTACCCTATCAGCGCCCATAAGCTGCGGGTCGTAGCCAGGCGCAAAAAGTTTGCGCCTGAGGTTATTGATTTCTACAAGCTCTTCCCTGGCGATCAAGTCTTCAAAAATAAGGACGATATCATTGCCCGTACCGAGGTGGTAGAGATTATGCAGACTGAAAATCCGCCTGCCGAAGACGTCGTGCATGGTTCTGAGGATTAATTGTTATTTTATTGTTTTACCACTGTTATTTTAGCAGTCCTGTGTGGCAATAATTACTGTAAAAATAAGAGCATTTTAACCGATTATCCGGGAGAAATTTTCTAGTATCCACTAGTGCACTGTAAGTACTGTGCACTTTTCGGTTCTATTCATAGGAGGGTCTCGGATGAGGCTTTTCAGCAAGCGGCGAGGAATCCTCGCGGCCATCGCAGCCGCGGTGGCTTTTGTCGTTCCGGCCGCCAATGCAGCGCTGATGCCGGGGGTATACGACCCCGACAACACTCACGCCTGCACGGCGACCTATGTCGGCGGTGTGTTGACACTCACCAAGAGTGCCCCCACGTCGACGAACTGCGCGGCCGGGGCGGACGTCACCGGCTTCGAAGGTCTGGCGCTTCACCAGCTGAGCTTTGACGTCAAGCTGGTGGGCGGGGAAAGCGACCTGGCACACTGCACCACCGGTGCACCACGGTTCGATGTCATGACCACCGAAGGGCTCTACTACTTCGGCTGTGCCAGCGGCACTCCGAGTCCTGCGGGCCCGGGATGGGTCCACCTGGAGTTCGGCGAGACCACGCCCTACTGCGACGGCGCCAACGCGGAGCAGACGAACTGCTTCAACGGCGCGGTCCAGTGGATCAGCGTGATCATGGACGAACAAGGCACCGTTCAGTTGCGGAATATCTCCGTCAACGGGCAGATCCAGGTGCCGGCACCGGCACCGACGCCGACGCCCCAGCCGGGCCCGAAGCCGGCGACTCCGCCTCGCGGCGAAGACAACTTCGGGATGTGCCTGAGCAACAAGTTCAGCCCCTGGGGAATGCACAACATCTCCGGCCTGCTGAGCGGCACTCCGGCATGGGCCCCGGCGATCTACGTGCAGGGTCTGGGCATCGTCTGCCAGATCAGCGACGTGACGACCTATGGACTCACGCCGGGTAACTACGCCGACACCGGCCTGCTGGTCGGCGGCGGCGGACCCGGCGACGGAAAGGTCACACCGGCCCAGGCCAAGGCCTACGGATGGATCAACGTCTACCCGTATTGGGCCAAGAAGTAAGAGGGAACCGAAAAACCGGAGTTTGGGGGCGGCCACAAAGCCGCCCCCACTCCGGCCTCTCTATTGTTAATAATTTCACAGCCAGACTTAGCCGCTAAAAGCTATTATTACCCTAGTAAAATTAGGAGGAAGTAATGATACTAACAATAATCGCGGTACTGATTCTGCTCTGGCTCCTTGGTTTGATCGCCCACATTGGCGGTGGTTTCATCCACATATTACTGATTATCGCTCTGATAGTATTTATTTACGATCGCACCATTGGGCGGCGGCCCGTAGATTAGCCCATAGCGTTTGTGCTTAGCCGTGTTAAAATAATGGGGTAAAGATAAAGGTAACAGGTAAAATATGGATCCTAATCAACCCCAAACACCAGTAGCAACGCCTGAGCCTCCAGTAGCTACGGGCCCGGCACCTGTGCCGGCCCCAGCTCCTGTCGCAGCTCAGCCCGCCGGCCCTGCCGGCCCACCACCGGTACCGGGCGCCAAGCCCCCGATACCAGCCAAGAAGAGCCATACTGTGCTCATCATAGCCTTGGTAGTGGTTGTTGTAGCGGCTATCGTCGCCTACATGCTCACCAAAAAATAGCTCGGGTAAAAAATTCCAGATTAAACACCTGGAATTTTTTCTTGACTTATAATAGTTTAGTAGGTTAATATTTAAGTAACTAAACTATTATGAAAAGAGAAGAGTTAGCCCAACAGGTGGTAGAAGATATCACCAAACTGCAGCGTTCAATGCATCCATCTACCTGGCGTGGCCTGGATATTTCCCGAGCCCAGGTAGGCATGCTCTATATGCTCTACTATCATAAATGCCCCAATATGAAAAAACTGGCTGCCCAGATGGACATCAGTAAAAGCGCTATCACGCAAATAATGGAGCCCCTGATTGAAAAGGGCTTCGTTAGCCGCACGCCAGACCCCAAAGATCGCCGCGTAGCCATCCTGGCTTTAACCAAAAAAGGCCATCAAACCATCAAAAAATTTAACCACCAGCGCACCGAAGGGCTGCGCGCAGCCATGACGCAATTAAACGATAAAGAATTGAAGCAACTTTATGAACTTCATCAAAAAATTGCCGATAATCTAGCTAAACAAAAAGGAGCCTCCCAGTGATTCACCTACCAATCAGACAAAAAATACTAATCATGCTGGCCGTGTGTGCCGGCATGCTGCTGGCGGCCCTCGACCAGACAATCGTGTCCACCGCCCTGCCGCGGATAGTCTCCGAACTCCATGGCCTAAAGGAGCTGTCTTGGGTTGTTACGGCCTACTTACTTACCTCTACTATCACCGTGCCGATATCCGGTAAATTGTCTGATATTTACGGACGAAAACGCTTGCTTCTAATCGGTATAGGCATCTTCGTTGGCGGCTCGATGCTCAGCGGTCTTTCCCAAAACATGACCGAACTTATCGCCTTCCGGGCCGTACAGGGCATCGGCGCCGGTGTCCTGATGAGCAATGCCTTTGCAGTCATCGGCGACCTGTTCTCACCGGCCGAACGCGGTCGCTGGCAGGGTATGATCGGCGCAGTTTTTGGCTTAGCCTCCGTGGTCGGTCCGCTAATCGGCGGTTTTTTGACGGACCACGCCACCTGGCGCTGGAATTTCTATATAAACGTGCCAGTAGGCATAGCAGCCTTCATATTAATCAATAAACTGATGCCGCATATTGTTTCTCATAAAAAAACATCTATAGATTACTTAGGAGCAGCTCTTTTAGCCGGCGGCTTATCAACACTGATGCTGGGACTGGTTTGGGGAGGCGCCCAGTATCCATGGGGATCTGCTGAAGTGATTGGAATGCTGGGGTTAAGCGCCCTGTTGCTGCTTTCATTCTTCCGGGTTGAAAAGACCCACGCCAAAGATCCGATTTTGCCGCTGGATCTCTTTAAAAGCTCCATATTCAAGGTATCGATGCTGATAGTTTTCCTAGTGGGAGTGGCGATGTTTGGCGCGATGCTCTACATCCCGCTGTTCGCCCAAGAAGTGCTGGGGCGCAGTGCTACCAATTCCGGAGTGATCATCATGCCGATGGTGCTGGCTATGGTGCCGGCCAGCATCCTCACCGGGCAGCTGGTATCTAAAGTTGGCAAATATAAGAAACTGGCCGTTTTTGGGACTCTCTTCGTCACGGTGGGCATTCTATGGATGAGCACTCTTAGCGTAACCTCTACCAACGGGCAGCTAGTCTCCAGGCTGATACTGGTTGGTGTGGGCTTGGGTATCTGTATGCCAATTTTTAACTTGGCCGTCCAGAACGCTTTTCCGCAGTCGCGGCTGGGAGTGGTAACAGCTGCCGTCCAGCTATCACGCAGTGTCGGCGCCACGATTGGCGTAGCGGTGCTTGGCAGTATATTGAATAACCGCTTAGGCAGCAGCCTGGCAAGCGTGGCCTCAGATCCTGCAAACCAGCTGGCCTCGCAAACTGTCCGGGGTGTAGACGTCTCGTCGCTTAGTGCCAATCAGCTGCAGCTGGTGCTAAGCCCCGGTTCGCAGCACGCCGCTACAGCCCAAATCGCGCGGCTATCGCCGGAGCAGCACGCTAGCTCCCTGGACTCCTACAGTCATTTTGTAACGGCGGTTAAGAGCGCTTTGGCCAGTTCAATCAGCGAAGTCTTCCTGATTGCCGGCATAGTTGTTTCCATAGCCTTCCTAGCCTCTTGGTTCCTGCATGAAATTCCGCTGCGCCGCGGCCCAGGCGATCAGCCGCTAGTCAGCGAAGGCGGTGTCCCCGGTTCTACCCACTAGCTCTAGCCAAACAATTGCGCATTTGGATGAAGTGCAAGGAGGAAAACGAGCAGCGGACCGAGCAATTTGTTAAACGGAATACTCGTTTGAGCCGATTTTTTTCTTAAGCTCTGATAATCTAGCTATAAAGGCGCTGGCTGCCCCCTCCACTCCCAGTACTTTTAGGGCGCCAATCAGTACGTAAAGGTGATCAAGCTGGGCTTCTACCAATCTTGGGGATGCTTCCGCTTCTTTGAAGAATATTTCTATCTTTTCCACCAGCCACTTCTCCTCGGAAGTTTTTAACTGCTTGGGAACGACTTTTGCCTCGACTTTGATTTCCGATTTAACGACTTCCAGCGAGCGGGCCGAGCGGTCGCGTTTTTGCAGGTGCCCACGGCGGATCAAATTATTGACGTGCAGGCTAACGGTAGCCACCGAAGTGTAGTTAAGACCTTTCATTATCTCGCGGTAGCTGGGGCTATAGCCGTGCTCGTTGATAAAGGCCTCGATAAAGACCAGTAGCTCCTGCTGCTTCCTGGTGGGACGCACGGCTGCAGGCGCAGGAGCAGTTTGTTTACCGGTAGTTGGTGATAGGGTGGATTCCATCTGTAAGTCCTTTAGGCCCTTCGGTAGGCGGCGTGCCCGTGAGGCCTGTGTGCCAGCCGAACGGTGTGCAGCCGCGCCTTTTTACTAAATTTCACCGGGAAAACCCAGAATCTATACCATAGATAATTCCAAACTGTGAAGAAGCCGGCGCTGGCAAATTGGCCAAGGTAAGGCGTGATGCCGATAGATTTCAGCCCTGCCACAATCAAGTAGTCCAGCACGAAATCTACCAAAGTTATAATCGCATATCGTACCGTTACCTGTGTCTGGTGACCGGCTAAGCCCTTATTGTTAAACACCCAGAAGCGCTGCAGAGTGTAATTGACTATCCAGCCGACTACATTGGCTGCCAGCTTCGCCCACCATAGCGACCAGTGCAGGCCCTTGTCAGCAATAAAGAATATAAGATAGCCGCTCCAAAAATAGGCACCGCCGCTGACGCAGTACTCCGCAATCTGGATTAAAAGTTTACGCTGAGCTTTTTTTAATTTTGCCATTATGCTTACGCCTACCCTTAGTATACCGTATAGCTTCTGCAACTAGGGACGGCGCAAGGCAACCGTGAGGAACGGACCGAAGTGTATTTAAATACAATGAGGGGGTGAGGCAAAAACGACACAAGGCTCTAAGAACATAAGCGGTGTGCTTAGCTTCGCTTGGCAGCGGGCTTATGTGTCCTGCTTATCAGAGCGGGCGCTAAGGCAATACCAGCCAGCCCCCACCAAACATACGCCAGCGTATCATCGGTCCAGGCGTGAGATATTAAATTAACAAAAGTAATCCCTGCGAAACTGGCCAATAATACTTTCGCCAGTATCTCTCCCCTTTTAAACCAGAGGTCACGAACAACAACGACATTCATGGCTATAAATAGCAACATCCCAATAACGCCAACTTCCTGCCCAAGCTGCAGATAATAATTCTCGGCTATACGTGTGGGGTGGGGCTTGTTTCTAAAAGAAGCCGGACCGGCCGTGCCCGGACCTCTGCCAAACGGTTGGTGAACGACATCTTGGAGGCCGCTTTTAAGTGATGCAAGTCTGACCTGATTAGAGCTCATCGGGGATTTAGATACGGAGCTGGTATGCAACAGCGTATCCTGAGCGATAGGCTTAGACCTTAAGAAGTAGAAGCTGCCTGAACCTAGAAATACCAGAGCAATAACCGAGGAGACTAGCCATACGCGGTGGTGACTTTTCAGAAGCATCCACCAGGCGAGCAGCCAGAGTGAAATAATTACTCCTATCCAAGCACTACGCGAGTAGCTGTAAAAAAGCACGATCAGGGCGGCCAGTAAGCAAATAGTGCGTATCAGCCAGCCACGTAAAAAAGCTACAAAAGCCGGTATAGCCAGTATTAAGTACGCGCCCAGCGGATTGGCGCCTCTCATAGTTGATTGCACCCTTTTAAGACCTCCATTACCGTCAACCGTTTGGTACGGCGGAATGGTCCCCGGACCGTAAAAATAACCTAGCAAATTATGCGATAAGGTAATTTTTTGCAGTAAGCCTATGGTCACTACGGTTACTGCCGGCAGCATTAGAATTTTAACGGCATTCTCACGCAGCCAAACACTGTAGGCAGCAGCAACGTAGGCGATAATGAAGAAGCCAAAAAAGCGCAGATTGATTATCAAAGAGTAGACCAAAGCGGTTTTAGTAACCTCGTGCTGGTGCAGCGCCCAGGCCCCAAGCGCCAGATGCAGAAAAACGTAAAAAACAAAAAGCCTGATAAACATGGAACTCTTCAAAAAGAACCTAATATTTTTATCACGCCAAGCCACCCAGAAAGCTATGGGTGAAATAAGAACGAGCACTATTTCCTTCCAGATTCGGAAAGCGTCCAGGTGGCCAAAATTATTAGCCGCCCATGAAGTTAAGAAAGCGTGAAATGGTACTAAGAAAAGGATGCCGGCCACTGCGCATACCAGTGCCCTAACAGCTCTGCGTTCATTAGTTTCAGTCTTCATAAATGCTACAATCTAGTATAGCGACAATGAAGAACAACGCCTCACTCATCTACAATTTTTTTCTCGTGGTGGGCGATTTTTTGGCCTTACTGGCGGGTTTTGCGGGCGGCTATTTTATCCGTGGCCACCTCTACACCGCCCCTGTAGCGCACCCCATTTCTGCCGTAACCTATATTCAGATCTTTTTAGCTCTCCTGCCATTTTGGATTTTAATCTTCGCCCTACTCGGCCTTTATAGCAACTCCATAGTCGAAAAAAGATTTCAGGAAATCG
>JAQGHE010000017.1 GCA_028288985.1 Candidatus Saccharimonadota bacterium | reverse complement strand
ACGCGAGGCCAGCCATGGCTTTGCCCCGGACCTGTTTAGCTGCTCCAGAAGTGAGTCACTGCTGGTATCCACGATTATGCTGGCGTCAAAGTTTGCAGGCATCTCTGTTACCACCCGGTCGGCGCCTGGCAGGTAGCGAAGATAACTTGGCAGATCCACGCCGCAGTACATGGTCACTTCTTTGCCCATATCGCCTAAGATATGCTCCAATGCCAAGGAACTGGCCAGACTGTCTGTATCGGGGTTGTCGGCCTGTACTACCACTATCGATTTCGCGTCAGAAATAACAGAGTTAATCTGCGCGGCTTGCTCGTATTTTGTCATTATAAATATTGTAACAGCTGGAGGGGCTATAGAAGTGTCTGGCGTCCCTCAAGGGCCCTGGTAAGAGTGATTTGATCGGCGTACTCCAAGTCTACTCCTACGGGCAGTCCGCGCGCCAGACGGGTAATTTTGACGGGGCGATCGCCTATCTGCTGGGTTATCAGAAGTGCGGTGCTTTCCCCCTCTACGCTGGCGTTAGTGGCTAAGATTAACTCCTCCACTTCGTCTTCATCGATCCGGTTTACTAGCTGGGCTATCTTCAGCTGATCGGGGCCTATACCGTCAATTGGCGAAAGTAAGCCGCCCAGCACGTGGTAGGTGCCATGGAAACTGGCCGTCTTTTCCAAGGCTACGATATCAAAAGGCTCGGCCACCACGGCTACGGTCTTTTTGCTTCTTTTGGGGTCGGTATAAAGCGGGCTGAACTGTTGATCCGCCTCAATGAGCGCGAAAGTCTTTGGACAGACTGCAATTGCCGAGTGCAGCCGGGTAGCCGCCTCGGATAAAATCGATGATTTCGCGGAATCCGACTTTAGCAGGTAATATGCATAGCGCTCCGCCGTGCGCGGTCCAACACCGGGCAGCTGCCCGAAGGCCTCAATTAGATCGGCCAATGGTTTGGGGACAGCGGAATTCAAACCTGTCCTCTTATAGTCCCAGGTTGCCTAAAACACCCATTATGGGTTGCATCTTTTCGGCGGCCAATTTCTGACTTTGGTTAATGGCTTCTTTGACGGCGTCTGTTATCCATAGTTCCAGCTGGCCTATATCTTCTAGGTCTACGTACTGGGGGTCAATATGAATTTTCTTTATTTTTTGTTCGCCCGTAATGTCTACTTGCACGGCTCCATCGCCGGCTTCCACTGAAATAATCTCATTCTGCAGTTCTTTTTGCAGTTTGCGGGCACGCATGAGTAATTTGGCTTGGTCAATTTTATTCACAAAAATCCTTTCTGTATAAGGGTTATTTTAACACGCGCAGGGACTGGACGGCTACGGTTCTTGGCCAGGCTATAAGGCTGTAGCGGACTCCGTAGATGACGTGCGTGAATACGACGGCCGCCATAAGCAGGATGGCGAAATACCGCGGGAAAGGATTGCGTGGAAATATATGCATCCACTCTATGTAAAGGTACCTAAGCCCCATGCCTACTAAAATGGACAACAGCGGTAAACCAAGCGCCAGCAAACTATAGTTTGAGTTGAGGGCTGCCCCTAGGCATGAAAGCAGTACCAACCCGATAAGCCAAAGAAACTGGGTTCGCAGCCTGGACCACATGACGTAGCCGCCGAAGATGCCGAGGCCGATTTGGGCGGCATCCAATAGTGGCAGCTGACCCAGCACAACATCTTGATGGGTCCTGCTTCTTGCAAATAAGGCGATAATCATCCATCCCCAATCTTTGAGTGTTTGAAGCCAGCCTGGAAAGTGATCGGGTATGAGTAGTAGGGTCTTGCCGAGATGCGGATGGATAACTAGGGCATACATCAGGGGTGCTATAAGCACCAGAAGCATCAGGGCCATCAGCGCTACATCAGTGTTTCTGTTGTTCCGTAAGAGTTTATATACCAGCCGCCATTTCATGATCATCCCACCTATCAGCAGCCAGATTACCCCGGGAACATAAAGGCAAAACGCCAGAGCGATAACCAGCGCTGCAGCTGCCAGCTTCGGTCTCTGCTTTGCTCTGCTAAGCACTCTGTGGGCGGCCAGGAACAGGACCGGTGTGAAATACATGATCCTGGGCGTGCCGTTATGCGCTAAGATCAAAAACAGCGGTGTGGTCGCAAGGAGTATAGAACCCAGATAGGCTATTGGCCGGCCGAACCAGCCCTTAAGGATGTAGTAGAAGGCCGCCAGAAAAAAAGCGCCAAAGATAACCGATGGCAGGCGAGCGAGCAGCAAGGAATGGCTGTTTATGTGTGTAAGCGCGTCCTCCAAAAGTTTCCAGGGTGCAAAAAGAGGATCTGAGAAAGTGCTGCTGAGGCTGGCACTGTTTTTGGCAGATAATTCGTCTGCACTTAGCCCTGGGCTGCTTCCCAGGCGCCAAAGTAATAAAAGTCCGAGTGGTGCGGCGGCCAAGACATAAAGTACCCCTGCCCTCGCCGGCCTCCACGCTTTAAGCTCGCGCGGCAATCTAATCATACTGCTAATAAGTATATACTAATGTTTACTCGAAAGGCTGGTCGTGATTGGTGTCTAAATCACTGAAGCGTTGGCGGTTTCTGTCAAAGAAAAGCTCAATATTGCCGACCGGGCCGTTACGGTGTTTCTTGACCAGAATCTCCGTAACGTTCTGCTTATCGGTCTGCGGATTATAGTATTCTTCTCTATATAAGAAAGCGACCACATCGGCGTCCTGTTCGATGGAACCGGATTCTCGCAGGTCGGCCAGTTGGGGAATCTGCGGCGTTCTGTTTTCTACCGAACGGCTTAACTGGCTGAGGGCCATTACCGGCACATTCAGCTCCCGGGCTAGAATTTTCAAGCTGCGGCTAATTTCTGATATCTCCTGCACGCGGTTAGAGATTGAGGCGAAGCGCGAGCCGCCGCTCATCAGCTGCAAGTAGTCCACCATTATGATGGCTAACGGGTGCTGATGGTGAAGGCGCCGGGCCTTTGTGCGCACGTCGCTGACGGTGATGCCCGAAGTATCGTCAATAAATATCGGCGCTTCGGCCAGTTCGCCCATGGCAGCGCTAATGCGTTCAAAGTCTTTGTCCGTTAAGCCTTCGCCGGTGCGCAGTTTCCAGGCATCTACTCCGGCTTCGGCCGCCAGCAATCTGTCCACTAGCTGTTCTTTGCCCATTTCTAAGCTGAAAAGCAACACGGCACCCTGCTTGGCTTTGGTAGCTACATTGAGGGCCATATTAAGCATCAATGCCGTCTTTCCCATTGAGGGGCGGCCGGCGACGACGATAAGGTCAGAGCGCTGTAAGCCGGCCAGCAGTTTGTCCAGGTCGCGCAATCCGGTAGGTATACCGCGCAGGCCGCCCTTGTTCTTATGAAGGTCATCGAGCCGGTCAAAACTGTCGCCAAGAATCGATTCCAGGCTGACGATATCCTGCTTGACGTGCTTTTGGCTGACTTCGAAAATCCTGGTTTCGGCTTCTTCGATCAGCTCCTGCAAGGATTTATTTTCATCAAAGCCGATCTGGGCTATATCCTGGGATGCGCCGATCAGGCGGCGGCGGATAGCCTTATCGGCGACGATTTCGGCGTACTGCTCCAGATGGGCGGCCGTAGGCACGGTGTTGGTAAGCTCCGTAAGGTAGCTGGCGCCGCCGATGGCGTCCAGTTTGCTGGCGTTTTTCAATTGCTCGCTTAGCGTTAATATATCAAGCGGGCTGCGTTTGTCATGAAGGGCCCGCATAGCTGCGAAAATGACCTTATGGCGCTCGTCAAAGAAATCGGTGGATTCTATGACGTCGCTAATTTTTAAGAAGCCGTCGGTATCAATAAGTAAGCTGCCCAGCAGACTGGCTTCGATATCTAAATTCTGCGGCTGGGTACCTGTTTTAGTGATGTTATCCATAATATCCGGTATTGTTACGATTCTAGCATTTCGGCAGAACCGAAGATATTGCTTATGGTCTGAAGAGAACTTACCGGCTCGGGCGCGGGCTCCTCCTGGACATGGTGGCCGGGCTCCGGCTGGCTGCGAGCGCTGATAACAAGCGGCTTGTCGATTATGCAGCTGACAGCCAGTTTGCTGCCGGATAATTTCTCAATGGTAGTAGCTACTATATCCTTACAGTGCGCTTGATTTACCTTTTTTTGATGCAGCGGAAATTCAAACGCCAATATAAGCTTCTGGCCTTCCAGCTTGGGCACGGCCAGACGCAAGGCCGTATAGAGCGCCGGCGCCTCTTTTTTTATCAGCGAGATGACCTCTTCCCACATCGCAAGATCAAAGCCATTCTGGGAAGTCGTGGTGATCTGATTATCTAAACTGGCGGGTGCGGCTTCCGGCTCCTGCTCTATCATCTCTTCCACTTTCTCCACAATTTTTTCTACCCGCGCTTGTACGCTTGCCGGTGCGGTCTTTTTGTCTGCGGTAGGACTTGTTGGTGCCGGGGCGGAGTTTTCGGTGGCGGCTTCCAGCAGAGCAATTTCTAAAACGTCAAAGGGCTTAGCGGCCGCGCTGACTGATATTAGCTGCTTGAGCAGACTGGCGTGCCACTGCACGTTGCCACCGTTAACGATCCTATCCCTGAGCAGGTCAGCCATTAGTTTGGCTACATTGGCGGCATCTATCGCCTGATCGCGCAGCTGGTTTATAAGTTCCAGGATTCCGCTTAGATCGCCGTTTTCGCAGGCCTGCAGAAGTTGGGCCACTACTGCGTCTTTAGGCAAGCCCAGGTGCTCCCTGGCGACTTCCTCGGTGATTGCTACCCCTGACGAGCCAAGCTGGTCCAGCAGGCTGATGCTATCGCGAAAGCTGCCATCGCCGAACTCTGCCAATAGTTTAAGCGCTCCGTCATCAATATCTACCTTTTCGCTCTTGGCGATACCCTTTAGGTGCGTGTAAGCGGTTTCGCGTCCGACAGCTTTGAAATTGTACCTTTGAGTGCGGCTGATTATAGTCTCCGGTAGTTTATGAGCTTCGGTTGTGGCCAGTATAAAAATGACGTGTGCCGGGGGCTCTTCTAGAGTCTTCAGTAGGGCATTGAAGGCTTCCCGGGTAAGCATGTGGACTTCGTCAATAATGTAGACTTTGTACTTTGAGCTGGTCGGGCTGATGTGTACTTTTTCGCGCAGATCGCGTATCTCGTCGATGCGGCGATTGCTGGCGGCGTCAATTTCTATGATGTCCAGATGGGCGGCCTCGCTATCATAAGTCAATCCGTTGACGGCGTGGGCCAAAATACGGGCAACAGAGGTCTTGCCGACACCCCGGGGACCCGTAAACAGGTAGGCGTGGCTGATGCGCCCTGATTTTATGGCCGATTCCAGTGTTTTTGTTATATGGTCCTGACCGACAACTTCGTCAAACGACTTTGAACGGTACTTCCGATATAGAGCTTGTCCCATTTCCAGTAATTATACGCTTAGCAGGCGGGCTTGCGATGTTGTGATTTAAAAAGCTAAGAGAAGAACGGCTAGGGCTAAAGCGCCGCTTCCAAAGCTGCCCATTCGGCGTCGACAGAGGAATCTTCCGGAACATTCACGCTTACCTGGTCGCCCGACTTGGCTTTGAAATAAGTAACGCTGGCTAGCAGTACACGGTATTGCTTACCGCCGGCCTCTACGAAGTAGTGTCCGTCTTTTTGCTGCAGTACCCCTACCACCTGTTTGCGGGGGATGGGGCCGATTTGCTTGTACATGAAAGCGCCGTCATCGGCGATAGTAAGTTTTAAAATGTCGCCCTGCACCAGTTTGGATTTGCTGGCGTAGTTGGCCGGTACGGGATAGGTTTTGCCGTCGGAGCCAACCATAGTTTGACCGTCAAAAACTCCCTCGATAACCTTACCGAGAGCCTTGTCTATAACTTTGTCAGTCAGGATAGAGTCTTCGCCAACTAAGCTAACTAGCAGCTCTTTAGTAGCTGCCAGACTGGTTTCGGCCTCTGCGATGAGTGCCCTAAGCCTTTTGATCTGTTTTTCAGGTATATCTGCCATTTAAGCTTAATCTCTCCAACTCTTCTAGTATTTGTTTCTCTACTATTACCCCAAAACTACCATAGTCAGAAGAGTAAGTCAAAGAACATAAGCGCCCTGTGGATAAAATAAAAACCGCTCTCGGAAACCGGAGCGGTTTTTACTGTTATCTCTTAGGCTAGTTCAACTGTGGCGCCAGCGGCTTCAAGAGCTTTCTTGGCTTCCTCGGCTTCATCCTTGGAAACTTTCTCTTTAACGGCTTTAGGTGCGCTGTCAACGATGGCTTTGGCTTCGCCCAGACCTAGACCGGTCAGGTCTTTAACGGCCTTGATGACGGCTACCTTTTGGGCACCGGCGTCCTTAAGAACGACGTCAAATTCGCTCTTTTCTTCGGCTGCGGGAGCAGCGTCACCACCGGCCGGGGCGGCCATGGCTACTGCCGGAGCTGCGGCGGATACGCCCCAGTACTCTTCCAGGAACTTGACGAACTTGCTGATTTCCAGCGCGCTCATCTTATCAAGTTCCGCTACTAGCTTCTCAAACTCTTTAGGTGTTTCTAACTTTACTTCATTCTCTGCCATATTATCTCCTTAATTATTTAGTTCAGTTGCTCGCTTCGAGCGTTTAATACGTTCAGTACGCCTCTAACGTTACCGGCAAGCACATTGGCGAATCCGGATAACGGTGCGGCAATCGTACCCACCAGCATGCCTCGCAGCTGGTCTTTGCTTGGCAGGGCTGCCAGAGCTTTGACGTCATCTGCGCTCAGTAGTTGTCCATCGGCGGTTAATGCACCCACAAACTCTATCTGTGGTTCTAGCTTGGCAAAATTAGCCAGGCTTTGCGCCGGGGCAACTTCGTCTTCCGCGTTAAATGCGTAGAGCAGCTGTCCGACTAGCAAATCCTTATCAGCGCTAGCGAACCGTTGGTCGTTATCTAGCACCAGCCTGAAAAGCCGGTTCTTGATAACCCGCACCTGGGTGCCACTACCACGGGCATCGCGGCGCAGCTGCTGCAGTGATTTAACGGGTGTTCCCTGGTATTTGGCCAGGACCGTCAGCTTCGAGCTTGCTAGCAGGCTGGCGGTGTCAGCGACAACTTCGTTCTTCTTTTCTCTGCTTAAAGCCATATGGGCCTCCTTAGCATTTATTTAGTGATCCAAGTTGTCAAAGTTCATCTTTGCAGCCGCTTGAAATAAAAAAATCTTTGGCGGTTTATCTACCAAAGACATGTAAGAAAAGTTAATTTCTACCTCGGTAGCATTCTTAAGCCTGGTTAGACCGCTACTGTCTCTGGTAATTCCTAACTAATTTAACATATTACAGAGGCCAGCACAATAGCGACCTACTCTTATTTTCTGCGCTTGCGAGTGCGGGATCGGTTGCGGGGTGCAGGCGCCGACCTGGTTTGCGGCTTTTGATCTGCGGTCAACGACTCCCCGATTATTGGGTGGACCTCTTTAACTTTACTGACCAGTTGTTCTATTAAAGCGGCGGTATTTTTGGGTAAACGCTTCATCTGGAGGGCCCTACCAAGATCTGAGGCTGAGAATGTCGCCTGCCAGCGCAAGCGATGTCCGGTTAGTACGGCATACTCAACCAGGTTGTTATTATTTTCGGCCTGGATACGGCTGTATAACCCCAGGCTGAGATCAAACATGTCCAAATACTCCTCTTCAATGCCGGCCGTTTCAATAATTTCGGCCACCTCATAGCCAAATCGGGGAGTAGCCGGCTGCAGCTGCATCTCAGATGTGACGCCTAGTGATAGAACGTCAGATAGCGTGACCCAGTCACTTAAGACATCAAAGCGGTATCGGGCCATCCTTAGAGAGTCGGCTCTTGGCTTTGACAGCGCCGCACTAAGCGCTTCGTATTTTTGCTGGTAGTTCCAGCCTTCTACCTGGGCGGCAATCTCTGGCCGCGGCAAGTTGCTGTAGGAATACAGACTATCCGTTAACAGATCCAGTTCGTTGCGTGGAGATGCTTCAACCAGTTTTACGGCTTCGCTTTCGGCGTCCAGCGTTTGAGGCAGCATCTCAGCTGATAACTTCTTGATAATTGCTCCGATGGCTTCGGGCGCCGTATGATCGGCTTGCCGGGCCCGGTAATCCTCTTCTATTTCGGGCCACTGCCCAAGAACTTTCTTCTCAAGGCTGGCTGCCAGCTTCAAGACTTCGGATAACTGGCTGGAGTTTAACTTCTCTAGGGTTTCGATGGCGGTCTGCTTATTTATTTCCAGGGAAGCTTCTGCGGACGCGGCCAGCGGCACCGCGCCAGCTAGCACCGAAGCCGCAGCTTCGCGGGAGGATAGGCGGCCGGACAGTTTATGTAAAGCCCCGGCATGGGCTGCCGCTATCTTCTCTGTATTCTCAACAAATCGCTGTTTTAGATTCTCATTTAACTGGGGCGGCACGTAGTACCTGTAGTTCTTCTTTTCTCCCTGCCAAGATGGCTGAGTCTTAAGATGGATGTCTCGCAGTTTGAGATCGCCTACGGCCAACAGGCTGATCTCGTCAATGTTCCAGGTGAATGAGGTTTGTTGGGCCTGTTTTGGTTCGCGTCTCCGGTTGTCGGGAACAGGCGGGTTCGGTGCTTTAGGCTCCACTTTCACTTGGCGGGCGGGCAAAATCGGTGCGAGCTGCTGCCATATCAGTTCAGATACGGATTCTATATTAAGCAGCCGGCCTTCCGGGGCGCACTCGATAGCTTTGAAGTCACGTGGAAAGAGCTGGCAGAGAAGATCGTAAGTTTCTACCGATTTGCGTAAGTGATTTATGTCCTTTTCGTGTTCGTCATGAGAATTGCTGGTGTAGCTTCTGACGTCCTTTTTGCCGATAAGCTCAAACGATACTTCAGCCGGCACGCGCAGAAAGATATTGATATCGGGCCGCGGGATATTTAAGATCTGAAATTCCAAGCTGTCTTCCCAGACAAAGAAGCTGCGTTTTTCAATCGGTTCAGTGAACTTGGAGCCTTGATGCGCCATGTTAGAACCCACGTAGCGATTAGACAAGACTACTTTGCCCTCTGCTAGAGCTTTTCTGATGTCCGGTGCGGCTTCAAACCTGTCCAGGGCATAAAACAGTGAGGCCGTGTAGGGGTTGATGGAACTTGCCGGTCCGTACTCACCATTTAGGTATCTTTTCACGAAGTAACTGGAACTGTGGTCGTAGCGAGGAAAATCAAAGACTTCTACCTTGTGTCCGGCTTTTCTTAGGCGTTTTTGCAATAAATCAAATTGGGTGGTCTTGCCGGAGCCGTCAGCCCCTTCTAATACTATGAATACGCCTTGGTGGTTCTGCATTGTGTGCTTACCCCGTTCATTCCCACCCCTTATAATTCCTTAAGTCCCGCTATCGGTGCCGGCATGGCGCGCTGGTCTTTGTAGGCCTTTGGCAGCATCATATCCGGAGTCCAGGTTTCGATCAGTTGTTGAAGATCTGTGCCGGTCTGATATTTGCCGGAGAATCCACCGTCTCGTCCTTCTCCGTAGTTACCTTCCACCGGGCCGGTTTCGTGAAAGACAATCTGGGCAATCCTTTCGCCCACCGGCAGCAGCATCAGCTCGGACTGGTTAAGGTTGTAAATCTCAAGCGTCAGGCGATTAATATAGCCGGGGTCGATCCAGCCGGCGTCAAAGCATACAGCTACTCCGTTGCGGCCCCAGCTGGAGCGGGATTTGACTTCGCAGGCTCCGGGCGGCTTGATGCCGAAGAATTCGTGGGTATGGGCCAGAATTCGCTCTCCTGGCCGCACAGGTATGACTGGGTGATCGTCCGGAACATTCTTCAGGGGTTTTATGCCATTTTCGTCGCACCACTTCTTATGAGGTACGGCTTTTAGAGCCCCCTCAAAATAGCGCTTAACATCGACCTCATCAAAAGGGTTGTATACGGGGTGGTCTTTGGAGCGCTCGGTGCGGTAGTAGTAGTGGCCCAGAGTCACATCAAGGCTGGCGTGAGAGACGTGCTTATCATTAAAGGGCGTGCACTCAATATGGCCTGATTCAATGGCTTCCAGTATCTGCGTGTTACTAAATACTCCCATCCGGGTCTCCTCTTTCTACTGTAGTCTATCTGGTGCGGCGTGTGCCCGCAAGGTTATTTGTGTTATAACTCTACTTTTATGCTGGGGCCCATAGATGTAGTGATGTGGGCGGTTTTGATGTATGAACCTTTGAGGCTAGCCGGTTTGGCGGCTCGTATGCTTGCGATGACAGCTGTGGCGTTCTGGGATAGCTTATCGGCGCCAAAACTGACTTTGCCTACGCCAAGATGGACTATACCGGCTTGGTCGACACGAAACTCTACGCGTCCGGCTTTGGCTTCAGTTACGGCCTTGGCGACATCAGTGGTAACCGTACCGCTCTTGGGGTTGGGCATCAATCCGCGCGGGCCAAGCATCCGGGCATATTTGCCCAGTTTAGCCATTAGCATAGGGGTAGATATCAAAACCTCAAAGTTGATATCCTCTTTATCGAGTTGAGCCAAAAGCTCTTCATTACCGGCAAAATCCGCGCCGGCGTCTTTGGCTTTCTTGATGTCATCACCTTCAGCAAAGACGGCAATGCGCACTGTTTTTCCGGTACCGGCAGGCAATACGACGATGTCGCGGACGTTCTGGTCTGCCTGGCGCGGGTCTACGCCCAGATTAATATGCAGCTCTACTGTAGAGTCGAACTTCGTGGTGCTGGTCTTTGTTGCCAGGTCTAATGCTTCAGCCAGGGAATAAAGCTTATCGGCTTCAACCAATTTGGCTGCTTCGCGGTATTTTTTGCCGGCCCGTTCCGCTTTGGGGCGGGTGGGGTTCTTGGTAGTTGGCTTCGGTTTATCACTAGTGCTAGCCTCAGCCTTTCGTTCCTGTTTCTCAACCTTCTCTTCCACCTCACGTACGGCTTTAGTGCTGCGTTTGCCGGCTTTAGCAGTAGCGGTCTTTGGCTCGGCTTTTGTCTCCTCAGTAGTTGCTGTAGGTTCTTTGGTAGCTTCTACGGCTGCTTGAGGCTCTTCTTTTACTTCTGTTTCCTTCTTAGCCTTAACGGCTCTCTTCTTGGCTTCTGCCATGATTACTCCTTTGTGGTGTTAGCGGCGATATGCCTCCCACTTATTATTTATTACTCTTTGCTCTCAAGGCTGCTCTAACTTTTTCAATCTCCTCAGTATTTATGGTTACGATATTATCGAGTCTGAGACCATACAATCTGTTAGACATAGACCTTTTGCCTTCAGATTCAGGTAGGCGGTAAGCTGTCAGCTCGTGATCTATACCGCCTCCTCGCCAAAACACTTCTCTGTCTTCTGTACGATTGCCGAGAGAGTCCTGCTTGGTTACCGTTATTTTGCCGGTTGTCGGGTCCTCGAATATCGAAAGAAACTCAGGATCTTGCTCTAAGCCCGGGAAGCAGCTTTCTACCCGTCTTAAGTCTGGTGACTTCTCAGAAGTAGGATTGTGCTGTTCTCCCAAATCCTCATATGCCTCGTATGTCTCGGTCACTTTTGTTTACACCTCGATTTCGATGCCCATGCTGCGGGCCGTACCAGCAACCATTTTCTTAACGGCAGCGATATCATCAGTATTCATATCTCCAGCTTTTGTCTCGGCAATTTCGGTCAGTTGGACATCAGATAATTTCTGCGAAAGTTTTTCGCTGTTTGGCTTGCCGGAGCCTTTGTCTATCTTCAGACTGGAGAGGATTAGCTCGTCCGTAGGCGTTCCAACTACCCGCCAATCTAGGCTGCGGTCATCGTAAATATTGATGTGGACGGTAAGATTTTGGCCCATTCTATCTTTAGTCTGGTCGTTGAAT
>JAQGHE010000044.1 GCA_028288985.1 Candidatus Saccharimonadota bacterium | reverse complement strand
TATTGGCCTCGTACTCATTGATCAGGCCTGCCATATGGGCCACGTCTGCACGGCGCTGAGTGTTCTTTGAATTACGCTGAAGGGCCGGAACAGCCAGGAAGACTACCAGCATGATAACACCGGCGATAGCCAGCACTATCAAGACTTCGATGATGGTGAAGCCTTTTTCCTTTTTGTTTAATTTAACTGACATTATGCAAATGCCCCCTTTGCATTATTTTATTGCTTATGCTTGTATGCTACTGATTAATGGGGCCAAATGCAAGGACTGCTGTGGATAACTAAACACCCAGGTTCTTCCCGGCCAAGCCATAAATCGGCAGCAGCACGGCGGCTACGATAAGCAAGGCCACTACACCAACGACCACCATCAATAGCGGTTCTATGATGGTATTGACGGCTTTTATCTGATTATCCACTTCTTTTTCGTAATACTCAGCCAGCCGGACCATCATTCCCTCCAGCGAGCCGGATTGTTCGCCAATACTGATCATATCCGATACCAGATCCAGGAAGTGCGGGTCATTCTCAATACTGGCAGATAATGCTTTACCGCCTTTTACCTGCTCCACCGCTTTATATATTGACGCTGCTACCTGCGTGTTTCCCACGGCCTCGGCCGTAGTATTCAGCATCTTTATCATAGGGACTCCGCTAGCGACCAGCGTAGATCCGGTTCTGGCGAATCGGGCCATGTAGAGCTTCATAAACAGGGGCGCAATTGGCCACATAGTTATTTTTAGCTGATCAACCACCGCCTTGCCTTTCGGAGTTTTGATATAACGTCTCAAGGCAAAAACGCCGCCTATTAAAATAATCAGCGCCAGCCACCAGAAGTTGGTTATAAAACCGGAAAGTTTCATAAGCAGGCTGGTGATCAGAGGCAATTTGGCACCCGGTATACCCTTATAAACCTCCGCAACTTGAGGCAGGACGGTCGTAGTCATAAAGATTAGGATGCCCATCAGTACCAAAATTACAATTCCGGGGTACATTAGCGCTCCCCTAACCTTAGAAATAACTTCTGCGTCTTTTTCCTGCTGGGTAGCGATACGTTCTAAAGACACGTCAAGCGAACCGGACTGCTCACCAGCTGCTATCAGGCTTACATATACGCTATCAAAGACTTCAGGATGCTTTTCTAAGGCGGTCGACAGCGGCGAGCCCGCCTCCACATCAATGATTATTTTGGCGATAACCGCTTTTAGAGCCACGTGTTTGGTCTGTTCTTTTACCGTATTTAGGCTTTGAAGCAGCGGTAGACCGGCATCTATAAGAGTCGATAGCTGGCGTGAAAAAATGACTTTCTGCTTTGTGGGCACCCGCTTCCTTAGACCGGAACCGCCTCTGTCTATCTTTTGGCTGATTTCCAGTGGTGCCAGACCGCGGTCAATTAAGAGTTTGGCGGCCGTTTTTTCGTTTTCGGCCTCAATTTCAGCCTTTATTTTTTGGCCGGTTGACGGATTTAACGCCGTGTAGGTAAAAGTAAGCACTTTTCTGCTAGCCCCTCATCAGCCTATCAAGCTCTTCGGTGTCCACGGCGTAGTTCCGGGCTTCGTCAAAGCTGATTTTTCCGGTGTGCACTAAATTGACCAAAGTGTGATCCATACTTTGCATACCCATCTCGGCGCCGGTCTGGATTACGGCTTCCAATTGATAGTTTTTTCCTTCACGGATGATATTGCGGACGGCCGGAGTGGCTATCAAAATTTCGGTGGCCGGCACGCGGCCCCCGCCAAGCGCCGGGACCAGCCGCTGGGAACAGATAGCCATAAGTATGTTGCCCAGCTGCGATCTTACCTGCTGCTGCTGGTGGGGTGGAAAGACATCAATCATGCGATCGATGCTCTGAGCCGCGCCGTTGGTATGCAGAGTGCCCAGCACCAAGTGGCCTGTTTCGGCAATCGTAATAGCGGCAGAGATAGTTTCCAGATCCCGCATTTCACCGATTAGAACCACGTCTGGATCCTGTCGCAGCGACGAACGGAGCGCCGTAGAGAAACTATAGGTGTCATAGTGGACTTCGCGCTGGACCACTACTGATTTTTTGGACTGGTGAGTATATTCAATGGGGTCTTCAATCGTAATTATATGAGCCGCACGTTCCGTGTTAATTTTATTGATCAGCGCGGCTAGCGTTGATGATTTACCCGAGCCGGTCGGCCCCGTAATAAGCACCAAGCCTCTTGGATAATCGGCAAACTTGTTAATTAAAGGTGGCAGACCCAGTTGTTCAATAGTTTTAATCTCATTACTTATCAGACGCATAGCAGCGGCTAAGTTGCCGCGCTCGTGGAAAGCGTTAACCCGAAAACGACCCAGATCTCCAAAGGCAAAACTGAAATCAAATTCTTTATCTCGCAGTAGTATCTGCTTTTGGTCGTCATCCAAAAGCCCGAATATAAGAGTTTCAACCGTTTTTTCGGTCAAGGGCTGATAATTTGGCAACGGCAGGAGCGCGCCGTCTACTCTTACAACCGGAGGCAGGCCAACTTCAAAATGGAGGTCTGAGCCTTTACGCTTTATAACCTCTTCCAGCAGCAGTTCTATTTTTGGCGCCTGTTCCACGTACCCATCCTTTAGCTATCCCCCGAAGCTACCCGATTAACTTCTGCCAATGTTGTCATACCGGCTAAAGCCTTCAGATATCCGTCTTGACGCATCGTAATCATACCTTGAGCCTGGGCTTCTTTTTGAATAGCCGAGCTCGGAGAATGTCTTAAAATCAAGTCCTGAATTTTCTCGGTGACTTCAAACACTTCGTATAGTCCTATGCGCCCTTTATACCCCGTAGGATTATCGGGTGTTTCTTTACCCTTGTACAAAGTATAAGCGCTTTGAGTAGCCAGTGGCAAGCTGTCGTACCCTAGATCTTTGGCCACTTTTTCAACTTCGTCGCTCGTTTTAGGCAGCAGCTCTCCCAGCACCTTATGCATATCCTCCACCTCAACGCTGTTCGACTGGTAGGCTTCCCCGCCGTCCACCAGCCGGCGCACCAGGCGCTGTCCGATAACCGTGTGCACTGTACTGGCGATAAGAAATGGTTCTATGCCCATATCGAGCAGGCGGGGCAAAATGCCGGCAGCACTGTTGGTGTGCAGCGTCGCGAAAACCAAGTGGCCGGTCAGAGCCGCCTGTACGGCCAGGCTAGCTGTCTCTTTATCGCGGATCTCGCCAATCATCACGACGTCCGGGTCCTGGCGCAATATAGAGCGAAGGCCGGTAGCAAATGTCAGGCCGACGTCCGGATTAACCTGTATCTGGTTGACGCCTTCTATCTTGTACTCGACCGGGTCTTCCAGGGTAACGATATTGATAGAGTCGCTTTTGATCTCGCTAAGCATCGCGTACATGGACGTGGATTTACCAGAACCGGTAGGCCCGGAAGTCAGCAGCATGCCGTGGGGCATTTGCAAGGATTTACGAATAGTTCTAAGCGCCCGGCCGGTGTAACCCATATCCTCAAGATTCAAACTGGTGCCGCTCTTATCCAGCAGACGCATCACCACCTGCTCTCCCCAGACCACAGGGCTGATCGCCACGCGGATATCGATGGCGTTATCCCCCAGACTGATTGTAAACTGGCCGTCTTGGGGGGTGCGGTGCTCGTCTATTTTTAGATTAGACAAAATTTTAATACGGCTGATTAAAGGCGCTTCGGCGCTTTTTGGAAGCTTCATGATCTCTCGCAGCACGCCGTCTACCCGGACCCTTATTTTTAAGACCTCCTCAAGCGGTTCAATATGAATATCACTGGCCCGGTTTCTGGCGGCGTAATCCATAATCCCGCTCAAGGCTTTAGTGATCGGCGAATCCTGAACTATAGTCTGCACTTTTTGGTTAGGCCGCAGTTTATTAGCCTTTGGCTGGGGGGCGCCAGCCTGGGCACCTTCGGCTATAAGATCCGCGGGCTTCGTAAATATGTCGCTTATATTCTGAGTCGCATCGTACTGTTCCATTACATGGCGCACGCCGGATTCGCTGGCAGCGTATACCTTCAGCGGGCGGCCGATTTTATTGCTTAAGAAGTCCACAGCCTGGACGTTATCGGCATCCAGCATAGCTACCACTAGTTTTGTTTGCATTTCTCCGATTGGGACTGCCATATAATGCTCGGCTACATCTTTGTCTAAAAGCTCCAGCACAGAGGGCTGGATTCTGGCGTTACTGAGGTTTACATAAGGGATATTGTTGGCTCGGGCCAGAGCCTTAGTTAGTTGCTCGTCCGTAATATGACCCTCGTTTAAGAGCACGCTGAAAAAAGGCTGATTACTGGCTTTGGCCTTATTCTTAATCAGCTGCAGGCCATCCTTATCAAGCAGACCTTGCTCAATTAAAATGTCTTCGGTCTTTGTCTGGATTACCGGTGATAGGACGTTCATAAGTGCTCGCCCTTCCCGCTATCTCGATCCGTTAAATGGCTGGTTATTCTGACTGTTGCCCACCTGCACCGGCTGAGCCACGTCCAAGGCTCCGGTATTAAAGATAGCGTTATAGACCGGATCATTCTTGATATCGGGAAAGCTGGTACTTACCGTTTCGGCTGTCGGAACTTTTGAAGTCTTACTAGAGCCGCCAAACAGTAGACCGCTTATGAAGAAGGAGAAAATGGCGGTAACAATCCCGACAGCTACCAGAGAGACAATATCTTTGTTTTTCATCAGCGAATCTCCTTACTGGTAATGCTGAGTGTTTTAGCTGGCTGGTAATAGGTAGTCAAATTAAGGTCGATAGTAAGGCTCGACTCGTTACCATTTATCGCCAAATGAGTAATATCAAACGGCCTGATAGAGCGCTCCATATCCTTAATTAATCGGGCCGTATCTTTGTAGGTTCCCGTACCGCTTACCGTCAAATCAATGTTGGCCGGCTGCGGGTTGCCGGTAGGGTCGCTTTTTACCGTAGATGATTGATCACTGCCGCCTATACTCTGGCTGCCGATGCCGTTGTTGGTGAGTACCTTAGACATACTGGTTAATAGTGCCGGAAAGTCATAAACCGTAGGCAGCGCATCAAGTACGATACGCCCGTTGTTCCCGTTGGGTGGTACGGCGGAGGTGCTGGAATCATTTTTACCGCCGATGATGTTATCAGGGCTGCTTCCCAAAAATACACTGTTATATTGAGTAACTAATGTGTTCGCATTGCTTATGTTGGCTTTCATTTGTTTAGCGGAGTTGTGGCGGGCACTGATTACTTTGCCCTGGTAAATAACCTGCCCGGCCAGAGCTTTGATACTCACCAACGAAAAAACAGAGATAACAGTGGCAGCAGCAACGGTACCCATCAACGCAGATTGGTCCTTACTGAGTTTTAGGGCTTTGGAACTAAACTTGGCCTTCATCACTGTCCCCCGCCTGACTGGCTGCTATTAAATAGGGTGCTGGATGGATCTAGCGATCCCGCGGAAGTGCTGCGCACCGTCAGCTGCGGCGCTTTTGACTTGCCGTTGCTGTCAACCAGATTATTGGCGAATAGCTTGGGGTCGAATTGGATGCTGATGGTATAGCCGATGTTGGCCGGATTAATCGTAAAGCCGCTTTCCACTACCGATGGAAAGGCGGAAACCGCACTATCAGTGCTGTTCACCTTATAGGTGGCAAACTTCAAGGTATCCACAAAGGTGTTGACACTATGCTGAGAGTTGGCGGTGCCAACTATAGCCATGGTGTTCTGTTTAAGGTCCAAATCCAGCTTATTGATTGTGACGTTAGCCGGTGTCAGCTGCGGCAAATAAGTAAATATTCTGGAGGTAACATGTTTATTCTGATGGAGACCGGAAAGGGTTTTCAGTTGGTTTTGGACGGTTATAATCTCGTCTATCTGAGGAACTGCCCTTAGCTGTTTGCTGGCGGTATCGACTTCTTTGGCGGCATCGCTCAGCTGCTTCTTTTGGACCACGTCAACCGTAAACAACAGTAGTAAGAAGATGGCTAAAGATATGGCGCTGACGCTATAAGCAATGGCCGTAACCCTATGTTTGGTTTGTTGATCCTTATTGTACTGAAGCTTGGTGTCGGGCAGCAGATTAAACTGTACTTTACTCATGATTCTCTCTCCGCAAGTCCGGCGGCAATGGCAAACTGGTTAGATACCGATGCCGCATCATTTTGGCGGTCAGGCGGCACCAACACATTGCGCCACGAATTACCAATTTCCACGTTTATCCCAAAACGATTGGCTAGATAGAGTGGAAATTCCGGCAAAACCGATGCCCCGCCCGTAACTACGATCCGCTCCAACTTAAGAGATGGATAGCGCCCTTGGAAGAATTTTATGGACTTCTCTATTTCAGCCGCCAAACCGTCAATAACAGGTATGATCGCATTGTAGACCTGGCCTTCCAGCTTATCCTTTCCAAGCCCGAACTTGAATACAAACT
>JAQGHE010000035.1 GCA_028288985.1 Candidatus Saccharimonadota bacterium | reverse complement strand
GCTGGTTTTTTAGTCTCTGCCATATGTGTCTGTATATTTATACCTTATTTACTCTGTTATTTCAACTGTTTCCTGGTGCTGCGTCTCTTGTCTGAATGGACCCGCAGTGACATAATCTTCGCCGGTAACGGGAAAAGGTAAACCCAACAGCTGCTCGCTGCTGGGGCTAATACCTATCCGCCCAAGCTCCAGTACAGACTCACCAACAGATTCCCGTGTAGGATAGGCTGTCTGAGGCTCTGCATACAAAGCCTCAGCAACACTACTCATTTCGTAGAATCCGGGTTTAACCATTCTTACTTGGTGACTTTGGTAACAACGCCGGCACCAACAGTGCGGCCGCCTTCGCGGATAGCGAAGCGCAGACCCTGCTCCATAGCGATCGGAGCAAGCAATTTAACCTTGAAGGTTACAGTGTCGCCTGGCATGACCATTTCTTTGTCTGCAGGAAGTTCAACTTCACCAGTTACGTCCGTAGTACGGAAGTAGAACTGAGGCTTGTAGCCCTTGAAGAATGGAGTGTGACGTCCACCTTCTTCTTTGGTGAGGATATAAACCTCTGAATCAAATTCGGTGTGCGGAGTGATAGTACCGGGCTTAGCCAGAACCTGGCCGCGCTCGATGTCGTCGCGCTCGATACCGCGCAGCAGGATTCCGGCGTTGTCGCCGGCTTGACCCTGATCAAGGCTTTTCTTAAAGGCTTCGATGCCTGTAACTACGCTCTTAGTTGTGGGACGGATGCCGACGATTTCAACTTCCTCGTTGATTTTTACGACACCATTTTCAATACGGCCAGTAGCAACCGTGCCACGTCCCTTGATAGAGAAAACGTCTTCGATAGCCATCATGAATGGCTTGTCGAGGTCGCGCTTAGGTTCAGGTAGGAAATCGTCCATAGCTTTGACCAGCTCCATGACAGAGTCCATAGCTGCTTCGTCGCCGGCGATCGCCTTAGTGGCGCTGCCTTTGATGATAGGCGCGTTGCGGTCAAAGTCGTACTTTTCAAGTAGGTCGCGGACATCTTCTTCAACTAGCTCAACCAACTCTTCGTCAGCTAAGTCCATTTTGTTAAGAAAAACCAGGATGGAGGGCACACCGACCTGCTTAGCCAGCAGAACGTGCTCGCGAGTTTGGGGCATAGGGCCATCGGCTGCGGATACAACCAGAATGGCACCGTCGATCTGGGCGGCACCGGTAATCATGTTTTTGATGTAGTCGGCGTGACCAGGCATGTCCACGTGGGCATAGTGCCGCTTTTCAGACTCGTACTCCTGGTGAGAAGTAGCGATGGTTATACCGCGGGCCTTCTCTTCAGGTGCGTTGTCAATTTGGTCATAACTGACCGGTTTGTTAACTGCGCTTGGAAGGCGCTTGGCCAACGTCATGGTGATAGCAGCGGTGAGGCTGGTTTTACCGTGGTCAACGTGACCCATAGTACCGACGTTAACGTGCGGCTTGGTTCGGTCAAAGGCTTCTGCCATTAGTGATCTCCTTAAAAGTTCTTATTTAATAATTTTGGCGCATAACAGCAATAGCCACACACGCGCAATTACCCCGTTAGTATAGATAAAAGGGCTTTTATTGTAAAGGGTTATTGGCTAATTGAAACCGGAATAATCTTTACGTTATCGCCTAGCGACATGAAGCCCAACAGTTTAGACATAGAATCGCCGGGACCGAGGTCGTAAAACTCTGTCACCCCTTTGGTGACTGCAAGATCTACGCTGTCGCTGAGCTGGGTAGGATTGGTGGTCTGCCAGACAATATTTCGGCGTATAGTGCGGGCTTTTTGCATTGCACGGGCCGTCATGGTGGCGATGATAGGCGTGTCAGCATCACTGATTTTTATTCCGGTAAGATTAGTCCTGCTCCTAATCATCTTAGCTAAGCTTTCCTGGACACCCTTAAGATGGTCTCCGTGCGGTGGAAATTCCAAATTCTTTATATCGATGACTTTTGCGCCAGTCTCTTCAAGCCGCTGCCTTAACTCGTCATAAACCTCGTGTAAATAAGAAATGCCTGTAATCCTCATGCCGGTCTCGTTGGGCTTCTTGCGTACGTGAAAGTTGGATGGATAAGCCCGGCCCTCCAGACCCTTCAGGATTTCATCTAGACGCAGTTCCTTCCTATGAAGGACTGATACCGCGCTGCCCAAACCACCAGCTAATTCTTGCTGCATTCTGCCTCTTTCTTGGGCGAACCGGGCAGCATCCTTCAGGGAGATGGCCCGGCTGATTGCCGTCACCGTGAATTCGCCAGAGCTGACGCCTATCAGATAGTCCGGTTTAATGCCCCTTTCTTGGTTGAGTACTTCAGCCCGAGCGTAACCTATGCCAAGAGCAGCCGGCTGAACGATGCTAGTGTCGTCTTGGGGCAATTTACCTTCGCAGACATCGGTAATTTTGACTCCTGTAGCATCGTAAACTTCCTTATAGATACGCTCTGTACGAGGACTCTCATCAAGAAGAGATAGGCCCTCTTCCCAAGAAGTAACGCCTTGCCCGGGTGCCATAAAAGCGACTTTAACTTTACGCATATTTAACTATATTATACCATTAGTTTAAAGATTATACAATGCAAACTAGTGATTATTGTTCGTAGCTATTGCCTCTTTGGCGTTGGATTTTATGGCCTTTTTGTACATTCGTACGTAACCTTTGGTCATCTTCTTGTAGTTAAATAGGCGCCTTGAGCGCCTGGCGATGTACTCGCGGTCCATCTCTGCGCACTGTTTTAACTGATGGGTTCCTTCTACGAAATCTTCGACCAGCTTACCGGTAAATCCATCCTGAATCAGCTCTGGCATGGAGCCGCGCTCTATAGCCAGAGTCGGGGTGCCGCAGTAGGCTGCTTCCAGTATGGTAAGCCCGAAGGGTTCGCGAAAGCCGGTAGGATGAAGGTTGCACATAGCATTGGAAATAAGTTTCACTTTTTCTTTGAATTCAAGTTCCCCCAGATACTCCACCAGCGGGTGGCGCAGAAGAGGCTTAATCTCCTTCTGGAAATAGTCCTTGCCCAAAAAATCTATCTTGCCGGCGACTTTGATGGGTACTCCGGCGTTGATGGCCAGTTGGATCGCCAAGTGCGGATTTTTCTCGCTATCAAACCGTCCTAGAAAACAGACGTAATTTTTAGGCACAGATACTACCGGAAACCGTTCCGGATCTTCGCCGTTATAAACGTTGCCTATGAAGTTAAGATCCGGGGCGGCTTCCTGCTGGTTTTTGGAAATAGAAACGTAGTTCAAGTGCTTGCGCTTCAGATAATAGCTTAACTCCTTGAATACTACTGGGCCGTGCATAGTGATGACATGGGGGAAACCGGCAAATGGCCTCATATCAAAACCAAAGGGGTGGCTGTGGGAATGGATGACATCTATTTCCGGCAGCAAATCCTTCAGGAGTGCTTTGGTTGTAATTTTGATCTCGTTGACACGAGCATGAAATTCCTTCAAATCCTCCGGGTCTTTGGGAAAGAAAACAGCCTTGTCGGTTATCGGCACAACGCGGCAATCTACCGTGGAATCCCCCGGCCCCAGCAGGATAGGCTCGTGGCCCTGCTCTTTTAGGCCATTGATAAGGTTGAGGATGACAAGCTCTGTCCCGCCGTATGATTTGGGCGGAATCGCTACGTAGGGACTGGCAATTAATGCTACTTTCATTCCGGTTTGCCTCCGTGCACCATCTGGTTGTCTGCCAGCTCGTACGGATAAGCGGGATAGCGGGCGGCCAGCTCTTTCGAAGTTTTCAAGATCGGCACATGCGGTATGTGGGCCAGCACCTCCTTCTCCAACTTGTGCTGCCAGCTGGAGTGCTTACTGCCCCCAAAGCGACTCCGCTTGGCCGAATTGATGGCTACCACGGCCGACACCGTCCAGGCCTGCACTTTCTCTGGTTTGTTGGAACTATCCACAAATAGCAGTTCACCGTGAGTCTCACGCTTATTTGGCATGCCAAGCACCCGGCCGCGATAATCCACGTAAACGAACTCCGGAAAAGACTTCATGGATTTGACGACGTTAAGCAAACGGTTTTCCAACTCGTGAGCCAGCTTGGGAAGACCCTGGCGTTTTAGTCCTTTGGCGATGTCATAAGTTTCTTTCGGCCAGCTAGTGTAGCTGCCGTGATAATCCCAAAACGATACCAGGTTGGCTTCGTAAAGCGAGCGGCTTCTGATTCCAGCGTCGGTTAAGAACTCGGTGCCCATAATCCGCCGGGTGATACCGCCTATGTAGCGCTCTGTCTGATCAGCCGGGAGATCATCGAAAAAGGTAGAATCCAGCAGTTCAGCCGGGTTGGCTGTTACTGTTTCAATCAGACGCAGGTTTCCCGCCTCGTCATAATCCGTGCCGAGTGCGAAGTAATCTATCTGGGGTACCCAAAGAAGCTCCAGGGCGCGAGTTCGAAGTTGAGCGGCGATGGCGTTAGCCTGCGCCTCTCGCCCGGGCAGCAGCTTGGCGGCACCGCGAAGAGCATCGTAAGCGATAGCCTGCACTTCAATAGAGGAGATCGGCTTCTTATGGTTGGCGACTTCCCCGTTGGTATGAACGTAAAACTCGGTTGAGTCCTTCCAGACCTGATTCTCTATACCCTTTGGATTTACCCTCTGGTACTCTATAAGTCCGCTTTTGGAGGACTCTACCTTGTGGATTACCCAACCAACGGCATTGTCGACCACGGCCGAAAACGGTAGGACGTGTCCGCTGCGCAGCTGTATACGGCGGTTCATGATGCTGTCGCCATAAAGAGTCGTGTACCAATGCACTGCCCGGATAAACAGAGGCGTGGCGTCTACCGAGCCGTAATAGGCAAGTTGGGTAGAAGTGCCGCCCCAGCGCTCGCTTAAACGGCGCAGAATTTTAGAAGAATTTTCGTCTATCGGTTTGCCATCTATCCGGCTGGTGCGGTATTCATGGATGATTTTGCCAGGCTCTTCTTCGTTATCGGCGTTGTTCACCTCTCCCTGCAGGCTGGCGAGCGTCAGCAGTATTTTTTCCACCAGCTTGCCGCGGATAGGCATCAGATCTTCCGCGACTTCTAAAGAGTCGCGCCCAAAGACGGCGCCTTTGAATAAATTGTCCGAGCTGGCATAAACCCCCAAACCGCTCTTGCTGGTAACCGAACGCATGGCTTGAGACGGCGTCATACGATTTAGCGTAGGCGTCCTGAACAGGGGGCGAATTGGCTTAAGCATTCTCCTCATCCTTTAAGAGTATATGTATTACTGTTATTTAACAGCTGTGAAATTTTTATCTAAGCTCCGGGTAATCTAATGATTTGCGTAGTCCGTCGTAAGCCTTTTGCTGCGCGACCGCATATTGCTGTCTGAATAGGTGGTGATTTAACTTCCAGAGC
>JAQGHE010000015.1 GCA_028288985.1 Candidatus Saccharimonadota bacterium | reverse complement strand
TCGGCCGCAGCCCTAGGATAAGTCCATAACGAGTACAGCGGTCCACTTATTGCCCAAAATTAATAATGCCTCGGCTACGCAGCCGGGTCGTTCTTCGATTTTATTATCACTTAATACTTTATCTTGCATAGCTACTTTACTTAGTATAGTATAGAGACTACTAATACTATACTAAGTATAGCAAGAAAGAGGGTAAAAAATGTCCAACTCAAACGCTATCAGCGATACAAAAACACTAAGTACCAAGTTCGCCAAGGCCGCCAGCTACGCCGAGCTGGACAAGGCCGTTAAGGCTTTGGAGAAGAACGGCTTTAGCGTAAAGGTTGTCGATAATCTAGACCAAGCCAAACAAGCGGTCCTGGGAATGATTCCAAAAAAATCAGAAGTCTTTACCGCTACTTCAGCTACTCTCGACAAAGTCGGCCTAACTGACGAACTGAATTCTGATAAATACATCTCCGTTCGCGACAAATTCATGGCCCTTTACGGTCAGCCGGACAAAGCCGTGGAAATGAAACGCATCGGCTCTGGATCAGATTATACGATTGGCAGTGTGCACGCTGTGACCGAAGACGGCCAGGTGCTTATAGCCTCTGCATCGGGCAGCCAACTGCCTAACTATGCTTATGGAGCTAGTAATGTTATTTGGGTCGTCGGCAGTCAAAAAATCGTTAAGGATTTGAATGAAGGCTTAGAACGAATCGAGGATTACACTTTTCACTTGGAAGACGAGCGAGCCCAGCAAGTTTACGGCATGCACTCATCAATCAGCAAAATCCTGATTTCTCGCCGAGAAAATCCCGAGCGCGTTACAATAATCCTGGTCAAAGAACCCGTAGGGTTCTAGTTAAATTAGAAGGACCTAAACACCATGAGGAAGAATGGAGGCAAGAGTATTCGCGTCGGCATCATCGGCATCAACCCGGACTCTCTATCCGTTATTCAATCTTGATAGCCCCAGGAGACTATCCTCTCATAGCTCAATATCAGTACTAGAACTTGTTATTGATTCTGACAGTAAGTTGGAAGTGGTCCAGCATACTGCTGTACAGGTACCCCATCGCAATATTTCTGGCCATACTTGTCTTGATAATATGTATAGCCAATATAAATAGCTATCAATATGGCAACCGCAATAAACCATTTTAAGGCGCTCTTTTTCTCTACGTGTACTCCAAACGAAACTTTGGCTAATGAAAATAGAATGAAGGCACCAAGAGGCGCAAAGACAGCTACAAGCGGGATAAATATTAGGCCCGCATCTCCGCCTTGGCCAGCAAGAAGAAGATATGCTGCCAGTATGCCTAGAAAAGCACCGAGAATTATAGAAATTCCTTTAATTTTTAGATATCCTCTGTTGAAAAAGGAAAGAATTTTCTGTTGTTTTAGATTGTTAATATTCATAGGTCTAATTATGCATAAAAAAAGCACTTGATCTATAGTGCGTATGCTTGGTAGCGGGGACAGGACAATCATCCGCCTGCCGGCGGCCTCATACGCAATCGGCTTACTCGAAGCAAGTTTCTGCGCGAGCCTCCTTGGCGTCCGCCCCAGCGACTATCGCCAGCTAAAGCTGTCGAGTCGCAGAACCGTGTCCTGGTCTAACGATGACCAAAATAAAAACCCCAGACAATCTGGGGATCTTATTTTGGTAGCCCTGGTTCATTCGAATTGGAACCTTATCTTATCGGAACTCAGTAGATGGAAGCAACTCACCAGAGATAATAACTTGTTTATTCCCTCTACCGAGTAGAACTAGAACCTAAGATTCTTTTATTACAAATATTTGATTGTCGCATTCAATCTGAGCTGCCTCGATAGCCAAGACCATAAGCTCCGGTTTAATTACCATAAGTCCATACCAAGGGTCTGCCACTAAATAGCTACCTTCTTCGTTATTTCCGTAAATTACGACACTGTGGGTGCTTATCGCGCCATTTACATCATCAATTACATCTTCATGTAGTCTTGGAGTTGTGGTCCGCCCTTTGCCACTGCTCGCCGAAGAACAAATGTTTGCATAGATTGGACCTTTTTTTAGCAACTCATTCAAAAGCTCCGTAGTTATAAACTGCACAACCGAAAGGTCTGCGCCATGGTCGAGCATCGTTAAATATGCATTTTCATATATACCAACCCAATGGCTATCCATAATAGAAATTTTGCGTTTTGATTTAACCTGTTCTAAACGCTCTTTTATTTGGGCTGAGCTTTTATCCTTCCATGATAAATCCAAGATATACATATCAGAAACGTACATATGGACTTGAAAACCTTCCGTTTGGCACCAGTCTGCTAACTGAGCCGTAACGCTTCCATGAGACGTACCCTCAGCATCTTTGGGTTGGGGAACCTTATCAACAAGCTCTTCTGGCTTATACTTTTTACCATAGTAGGAAAGTAAGATAGCTAGTGCAGCATAACCGCAAGTGTTATTAGTGGGCTGATAGTAATGAGTTACCTCGTATAAAGTCTCGTTCACTAGCACATAATATCAAACACCAAGCAGGACTGGAACCTAAATAACAGAGGTGATATAAAAATACGGATTAGCTACTATGCCAATCCGTATCTGTTATTCAAGCTTGGTAGCCCAAGTACATTCGAATTGGAACGATATCAGTAGAGAGATAGTAAGATGGTTGAGTCTATCTAGAGATGGCAATCTGTTGGCTTACTCTACCGAGCAGCACTAGAACAGCCCGAATGTCGAGACGGATCGACTACAAGAAATGCTCTGATAATAGGATGGTGAGGCCTTACTTACCGGGTCTGTCGAAGCATAGTTTATCAAGACCTCACAATAAGCCTTACCAAACTTCTTAGATATGATTCTGTAAATATAAGTTATGCCATCCGAACTAGAGTCACCTTTGTAAATCGACCATCCATTCTGTTGCATAGTCGATGAAGTCGAAAAAGCGTAGTCTTCTAACTGTTTTGTGGATTTACCACTTGAGCCGAAAGCAAGCTGAGATTTACAAATCGTTTCAAATTCAGAGGGAGCGCATTTGACACTTACTGGAGCTGTAGTAGTGCTGATAATCGATGGCTGGGCTAAGTCAACTGCGTTTTTCATAGCATTACGCACATTATGAGGAGTCAAGTAATATCGTTGTGCCAAAACTATAGCAACAATAATTGCGATAACTACTACGAGGAAGCCTGCTAGTAGCATTGCGTATTTTTTCACTAATTACAATATATCCGATTTTGTATTGGAGTAATAGGACTCGAACTAACTAACAGAGGTGGTAAATAAATAGAGATTAACTCGTTTGTTAATCTCTATATTCAGTCTTGGTAGCCCTAGTGCATTCGAATTGGAATGATATCAGTAGAGAGTTAGTTAGATGGTTAAATCTATCTAGAGTAGGCAATCTGTTAGTTTACTCTACCGAGAAGTAGTGGAACCTATCTAAGTTTTTTAGCAAAGGTCCACACTATGTCCAGGTCCCTTTTATCGGAGCCGAATCTTTGCCGCTCGTTAAATTCGTGACTGTCTAGAACTTCGAAGTTTTGTTCTTCAACCATCTGATTTAGCGTCTCTTGTGTCTTAAAATTATAGAAGCGGGATAAGTCGGTACTAAATGTTTCTAGCACCTCCTTAGCTCCGTCACCTTTTTTAAACGAGATTGCGACAATACCTTCAGGCTTTAATATACGATGAATCTCCACTAAAGCTGTTTTTAAATCTTCATCGTTAAGATGTAGTAAAACCATATTGCACCAGACTGCACCGAAGCTATTGTCAGGAAATTCAAGATTCCGTACATCCATTAACGCAAAATTGATGCCTGGATGAAGTTGCTGAGCTTTTTTTATCAATTCTTTTGACATATCTATGCCAATAACACTAATGCCGTTGTCCGTCATAATTTGAGCATCGCGTCCAGGTCCACAGCCAACATCAAGTATTACTTTCTCGCCATCGGGCATATAATCTAGCATTTGCTGTATCTCTTGCTTGTTCGCCATATCATCCGTGGAAGACGCATACTTATCTGCTGATGAGTCATATGCTTGGATAGTCTTTTCTATATAGTCCATATAGTAAGCATAGCAAAGGACCAAGTTAGACTCGAACCTAATTAACAGAGGCGGCAAAAGAAAAGAGACTCACAAGTTTGTGAATCTCTATCTGTTATTCAATCTTGGTAGCGGGGACAGGACAATCGACCTCTAAAGCGGTCTCATACGCAGTCGGCTTACTCGAAGCTAGCTTCTGCGTGAGCCTCCTTGGCGCCCGAACCTCGGCTTCGCCGGACGGTTCGAGCCTGACACCGGCCAAGAAAAAAGCCCCACAATCTGTGGGACTCTTTTCTTGGTAGCGGGGACAGGACTCGAACCTGCGACCTCGTGGTTATGAGCCACGCGAGCTGCCACTGCTCCACCCCGCGTCGTCGTCGCAACTCGACCCATTAGTTCGTTTTGTAACAGAATGTTCCAAAACTTCACTTTTTGGTCGGTTGCTCCTCTCAAAATCACGAATCCTCTCGTGATTTTGGGGAAAACCGGTTTGCGGAGACGACCAATATTATTGCTCGCTCCTCCAGCTTTACACTGCTTCTCCTTGCTAATTTTCAAACAGCTTTTCGCTTGGTTTAAAAATTAGGTAGAACTAAGTTATTCTAATCTGTTAGGGGGTTTTTGTCAATCTGTTAGCTAGCAATTACTTGTTAGTATTTTTGCCAGTAGGGAGGAAGGGGCAAGGGATCCGGCCCAGGATAGCTGGTGCTTAGAGCGACCGGCGCCTCAATGGTAATCACCATGTTATATGTAGGGAACGCGCAGAGCATATCGCACTGCCGCTTGTAGTCAAAGTTCTGAGAATCAATTATTAGCTGGTTATTCACTACGGTGGTTTTGATTTTGGATAAATCCGGATTGCCGAAGTAGTGCATTTTAACGGCGTAATTACCACTTTGCTCGTACTGCACATCAACTCCTCTGCCGCTTAGATTCACGCTGGTAAAGGGCTGTAGGGTTCTGGTGGTGGTGTGGGTTGCGGCTTCATAGCGGTCGCGTACTTTTGGCGCGGCATCGCCGGCCAGGGCTATGGCGGTTGCCAGCCCGATCAAGAAGAGTCCGGCTAAAAGCCCGGTAATCCAGCCGCGGATAGGCCACTTTCTTCTAAATATTGCCATCCCGGATAACACCACGAAGAGGGCGATTATGCCAGCTAAAATCAGGCCGATGTTCAGCAGCAAATGCTCGCTGGCGCCAACCGGGAATATGTTTTCCTGAAATAATCTATCGCTATGCAGAGCCATATAAACTTTGGCAGCAATAAGGCCAAACAAGGCAAGCAGGCCGGCGAGTATAAAGCCGACACCAACAATCTTTAGCACTAACTTTAAGAAGTTGTTTATGACCGGGATAAGCGTGCCGTTGGCCCTCTGGGCCGCACCTTTAAGATCTGCTCTATCTACAACTTCTTTCAGAGCCTCTACTGTTACAGGCTTGCCCTGCATCTGCAGGCGCTCGCTGGAAGTTTTAGCCGGAGGTATAAGCAGCCAAAGTGCGATGTACAGCAAGATACCCCAGCCGCCGGCGATGGTTGCTATTACAAACAGGATCCTTATAAGCAGTACATCTATGCCGAAGTAGCCGGCCAGGCCGGAAGCGACGCCGGCCAACATGGCGTTATCGGTATCGCGGAAGAGCCGCTTGGCGGCGGTATCCTTACCAGCAGACCGCGGGGCATCATCGCTATCTTCGCTAAAATCCTTAGGGTTACCGAGCTGTTCTTTCAGATAATCTACGTCGCTAGCCAGTATAACTTTTTCGCCCGTGATTCCATGCTCTGTCAGAAGTTCGGCCATGCGCAGCTCTACTTCATCAACAACGTCTTTATCGCCAACCTGTTTTTTGATGGCGGCCAGATAATCCCTCAGCGCCTTGTTGGCTTCGACAGAGATGTTAAACGGCTGTCTGCCTAAATGAATGCGGGTTACTTCGTTCATTTTTTCTTTCCTTTCTCTAGAGTTGTAATTGAAGCGTGCAGTTTGTGATAGGTAACTTTAAGGGCTTCCAGCAATTCCCGGCCTTCGTCCGTCAGCCAATAGTATTTACGGGGCGGCCCTTGTTCGCTCTCTTGCCACTCATACGCCAGCAGCTTGTCGCGCGCCAGGCGGCTGAGCAGGGGGTAGAGCGTACCCTCAACAACTATTAATTCGGCTTCGCGCAGGGAGTTGATGATCTCGGAAGTGTAGACCCTGCCGTTTTTGCAAAGCAGCAGCACGCAGTAAACCAGCACGCCTTTACGCATCTGCGTTTCGGACTGCTCGGCGATGTAGCTATCGGTTCCGTTTTCGTTCATATAGTACTATGTTATGCAAGGTATTATAGAAAGTCAAGTATTCCGATAACTGTAAGGAGTAAAAGGCGGATTAATGTTAAATAGATTGACTTTTAAGCATAAGCGTGTATAATAAGACTTGAGTCAATCAAAACAAAAACAAAAAGGAAAAAATAATGTCAGTACAGTTAGCTTTTGAATTGCTGCCAGCGACAGAGGAAATCTCTGCCTTCGACGGCCTCCTCGTTTAATACTGGTAGGTTCATCTCAACAAAAAAGCCCGACAGTAAAGTCGGGTTTTTTTGTGGTAGCAGGGGCGAGATTTGAACTCGCGACCCCAGGCTTATGAGTCCTGTGCTCTAACCAACTGAGCTACCCTGCCATAGTTGAAAGACAACCAAGGTTTTCCTTCAACGCTCGGTTGGTAAAGCAGCCCTTAAAAAGCCTGCCTCACTACCGCCTTTCATTTGAAAAGCAGCTTCAACAGGGGGAATTATAACATACCGCATCTGTTAATCGTATCCTACAAAGACTGCTGATTGCCAGTAGGTAAAGCTTCTGATATAAAATGTATCAATGACCAAGGAGCACGAACCCTACAGATTTTCTACCTCCGCTACAAATATGTGCGCCTACGGCCTAGCCAACGGTAATTATCCTACAGATTGGTTCAAGATTGCCATAAATCATGTCCGTTCGGATCAGCACATAGCGGACAGTGCTTCAAAGACCCTACAAGAGGCAGTAGTGCGCCGATATGGGGCTTTGTCTCGATTGCATCTAGGCATCAAGGCGGGAGATAAGACCATTAAGAAACAGGCGAAACGCGAACTGGATGAGTCGGCGGCCATGACTGAAGACCTTATCAATGCTATGAGTGAAGATGCTGCCGGTATGTCGATAGACCACAGTCCAAGGCGAAGGAGATTGATGGCTGAGTATGGCGCGACAATCACCATGGCCGGCAGAATAGCCGTGGTAGCCGACACGTTGGGTACCTACCTGGGCCCGGGACGGCCGATGGAATTATTCAGTCAAGCGGAAATGTATCTAGTCCAGGGGGACAACCAGCTATATGCGACAGAAAATGCCATGCATGCCGCTCGCTTTGAAGCTTGGGAGGGTAATAAGGATCAGGCCGTACTGTGGTTGGGCAAAGCGGCTAGAAGCGTGCTGCAGACTCACGAATCCGACCCCAAGAATTTTCTGCCCTCAGTTGATACCATCATCGAATTTGGGGCCGATCTATCTCGCAGCCCCACGGCCATAGCATTGACGGCCGTCACAGCGCGCCCCTAAATCAGACGGCGTATGGCGTTAATGAAGGCAGCTTCTTTTAATGACGTATCTTGTTTCTCAGCTGTTTCATATAGGTCATCACTTGCCTTGACCATGTAGCGTTCCAGCTCTTCATTGACCCTCTCTTCACTCCAGTGCTCGCTTTCCTTGTTTTGGACCCATTCCAGATAGCTGACTATGACGCCGCCGGCATTGGCGATAATATCAGGCACGATAGTTACTCCGCGTTCGGATAACTTATTGAAGGCAGCTTCGCTTACGGGGCCATTGGCCAGCTCTAAGATAATACTGGCCTGCGAAGGCTTATAGTTGGTTTGATTGACGGCGTCACCCAGGGCTGCTAAAACCAAAACATCAACGTCCAGGTTGAGCAGGTCTTCATTTGAAATGATATGCACGCCTTCTTTCTTATAAGCTCTGAAGCGTCCGCCATCTTGTTTATATTTATCCAGCTCGATAGCGTCCAAAGGTTCGGTTGAATAAACGCCGGCATCGGAGTCGCTGGCTGCCAGCAGCTTCCAATTGGGATGATCCGCGGCAGCAACTGTGGCGAAGAAGGATCCGACGTTGCCGAAGCCCTGAACGGCAATGGTGATGTCTTGAGACTCTCTTCCCAGATGCTTAAGAAGCTGAGCCAGCGCGATTACACCGCCGCGGCCGGTGGCCGCATCCCGGCCCAGGCTGCCGCCATTATTTAGACTTTTACCGGTGAAGCTGGCTTTTGTTTTATCACCGGTTATTTTCGCGTATTCGTCTACCATCCAGTCGATAATTTGGGCATTGGTGTTTACATCCGGTGCCGGTACATCTTTATCCGGACCGATGTAAGGTGCCAGGTAACGCGCATACTTACGGCTTAGTTCTTCCAGCTCCTCGGGCTTAAGTTCTTTGGGGTTAACGCTCACACCGCCTTTACCGCCGCCAAGCGGCAAACCGGCCGCAGCAGTCTTAAAGCTCATCAGTGTTGCCAAGGCTCGCACTTCATCCAAGTCAACCTCTGGGTGAAAGCGGATGCCGCCTTTATAGGGACCCAGCTTGTTGCTGTGCTGCACTCGGTAAGCGTCAAAGCTTTTGCTGCTGCCTAGTTCAATCTTAAAAACATGCTCATGGTCGGTTTTAAGGAGTCCTTCTATCTGCTCGTCGCCTAAGCCTAGTCTTTTAGCGGCACGAGTAATAAGGGCGTGTGCGGTCTCAAGCATTTTATTTATCTCCTGTTATTTTTGCCAGCAAACCATTCAATTATAAACCCAAATGAGGGCGAAAATAACAATTCAGTGCATGCTAAAACTATTCTTCTTCGCTGTCATCCTCATCGTCATCCGAGACGGTGGAAGTCACGGGCGGCGGATTAAAACCTACGATTCCTTGGTCGCCGGGATCTACAACTTCGGTTGCTCCGGAAATACCTTCATCATAATGCTCGTGTGCATCAACATTGCTGTCGGCTTCAGGGTGCGTATCATCCGTTGTATCCAGGGCACCGCTGGGCGCCGAAAATGGCGAGGAATAATCACCTGACAGTTTTTCCTGCTCGTCCTCGTCATTAATTAATCCTTGTGGCGGCATATGCTTGATCTCCTTATACCTCCAGTTAACTCTAAAATCTCAGCAGATTGAAGTTAGATATCTAACAGCCCTTATCCCAGCGGCAAATTACATTGGATGGATGGGGAGAGGAGGGGAGAAATGCAAAATGATATTTCGGGTAAAAAGGCGGCTATTGTGGCTATGGATTATTTTGAAGAGTCTGAGCTATTTAGTCCGCTTGAGGCGCTACGTGAAGCGGGAGCGGAAGTAGATGTTATCGCGCCGAAAGCCGGCGAGATTAAGAGTCTGCGCCATGTTGATCCCGGTAAGTCGGTTAAGGTGGATAAGCTCTTGGGCGAGGCGGACCCCGCCGATTATGATGCGCTGGTGGTCCCCGGCGGCGTCGTTAATGCCGACACTTTAAGAATGGTGGAAGAGGCGCGCAGTTTCATTATTAAAATCATGGACGAGGACGAAAAGCCCACGGCTGTGATCTGTCATGGGCCGTGGCTGTTGGTATCGTCGCATCTGGCACGCGGTAGGAAGTTGACCAGCTTTTACACGATTCAAGATGACATGGTCAATGCCGGGGCCGAGTGGGTAGACGAGGAGGTAGTGATTGACGGCAATTTGATAACCAGCCGCCGCCCGGCCGACCTGCCTGCTTTCAACAAGGCTTTGATAGGTGCCTTAGCGGGGGCTCGGGTATGAAGGCAGGGCAGTGATTATCAACTGCACGCTGAATCGTCGCCGCCAGTCTCTCTGGTGTAGCTGGTAAAATAGATCTTATGAAGACAGAGGTTCCTAAAGGCAAGTATGTGCTTGCTGTCAGCGGCGGTGTTGATTCAATGGTGCTACTTGATATTCTAGCCAAAACTGAGGGTGTCGATTTAGTGGTGGCTCACTTTGATCATGGTATCCGGGCCGACTCTTATAAAGACGCCGAATTTGCGGCCGCGGCCGCCAAGCGCTACGGCTTGCCGTTTGAGATGGGCAGGGATACTCTCGGCCAGAATGCCAGCGAGGAAAAAGCCCGGCAAGCCCGCTACAAGTTCTTATATGAAGCCGCGGGCCGCCACGGTGCGGACATGATTATCACCGCCCACCATCAGGACGATGCAATTGAAACGGCAATTATTAATCTGCTGCGGGGGACTGGGGCCAGGGGTCTTATAGCGATTGGCGGCAATCCGCGTGTGATGCGTCCGTTACTGGGAATCCCAAAGCAGGACATCTTAGCTTATGCCAGCGCCCACTCTTTGGAATGGAGAGAGGACGCGACCAATAGTGAAGATAAATATCTGAGAAACCGTATTCGCGGCAACGTAGTAGCCAAGATGACCCAAGAACAGCGGCATGAGTTTTTAGAGCACATCCGGACGATTGAGGGGTCCAGCGCCGAGGCATCTATGCTTATTGACGGCCTTTTAGACAGCATTCTTTTGGACGAGTCCACTGTAGACCGCGCGGCATTTTCTAATTTGCCAGCCGAAGTGTCGGCTCAGCTGTTGATGAAGTGGCTCAGAACCCAGGGGGTGAAAGATCTGGACAGGCCAACCGTAGAGAGGCTGGCAATGGCTATCAAGACCGCGGCACCCGGTACCCGGCACAATGTTAAAAAAGAAGGCCGGCTGGATTTAAGTATAAATAATGCACACTTTAGTAACACCTTAGCTAACGCCTGATATAATAAAGCTATATGGATAGAAAGCAATTCCGCCTGAGTGGCGATGGCGGGGGTAATAAAGGTCGCCGCAGCAATTTTAAGAACGCAGGCTTCATTGCGCTGGTAGTTTTATTTGGGTTGGTCGTATATTCGGCCTTTAATCAGCCGTCCAACCTGAAATCGGTGCCTTTCTCCCAGGTAATCTCCGATGCCAATAACGGCAAGATTTCTCAGATTGTAGTGTCTAACGATGAATTGCAGGTAACACCCAAAGGCGAGAAAACAGCCACAGAACGGTCTTTCAAAGAACCGGGTTCCAGCATCTACGAGCAGGGACTGCAGCAGGGTAAAGTAAGCCTTACCAACAAGCCCCAAAGTAACAGCGGAAACATATGGGTAGGCTTGCTTACCGGTGTGTTGCCGGTGGTTATCATCGCTTTTATATTACTGATGATGTTCAGAAGCGCCCAAGGGCAGGGCAACCAGGCTTTAAGTTTCGGCAAAAGTCGGGCTCGCCTTTACGGCAACGAAAAAGATAAGATTACATTTTCCGAAGTAGCCGGTAATGAAGAAGCTAAGCAGGATCTGGAAGAAGTAGTTGAGTTTTTGAAGTATCCCAAAAAATTCGAAGGTGTTGGCGCTAAAATTCCAAAGGGTGTTTTGTTAATCGGGCCTCCGGGTACCGGTAAAACTTTGCTGGCACGTGCTGTGGCCGGCGAAGCCAATGCACCATTCTTTTCTATCAGCGGCTCCGAATTTGTGGAAATGTTTGTGGGTGTGGGCGCCTCGCGCGTTCGCGATTTATTTAATAAGGCTAAGAAAAACGCGCCGTGCATTATTTTCATTGATGAAATTGACGCCGTAGGCCGACGCCGGGGTTCCGGTATGGGCGGCGGCCACGACGAGCGCGAACAGACTCTAAACCAAATCTTGGTGGAGATGGACGGATTTGAACAAGGTCAAAATGTCATCGTGCTGGCGGCTACTAACCGCAGCGATGTTTTGGACCCGGCTCTGCTGCGTCCTGGTCGCTTTGACCGTCGTGTAAACATAGAGCTGCCTGATCGCAAAGCCCGTAAGGATATTTTATCCACTCACTTCAAGGATAAACCCGTCGGCAAAGATGTAGACTTGGATTCACTGGCCGCCAAAACGGCTGGCAGTTCCGGCGCGGATCTGGCTAACATCGCTAACGAAGCGGCGATCCTGGCCGCTCGCCACAACCGCAAAGTCATAGATAACGAAGATGTGGTGCAGGCTTTTGAAAAAGTCGCCATCGGACCGGAGCGTAAAAGCAAGGTGATGAGCGATAAAGAAAAGGAACTGACGGCTTACCACGAAGCAGGCCACGCCGTTGTTGGACATGTGCTGCCAGACAGCGACATGGTCCACAAAGTTACTATTATTCCGCGCGGCGGCACGGGCGGCGTTACCTGGTTTATCCCGCCGGAGGATAAAAGCTATCACAGCATTATTGAGTATAAGGATGTCTTGGGCCGCATGCTTGGCGGCCGGGTAGCCGAAGAGTTGGTCTATGGACCTGACCGCGTAACCACCGGTGCCGGATCCGATCTGCAAAAAGCCGCCGAACTGGCCCGCGAGATGATAGTCAATCAAGGTATGGGCAAAAAACTGCGCGACCAGGTCTTCCACGTGGAAGAAGGCATGATGCTGGAGCGAATGGTTCACGAACGACAATATTCCGATGAAACGGCAAAGGTTATCGACGATGAAGTTGAAGCATTAATCACCGAGGCTGGCCGCCGGGCACGCACTGTTCTTAAGGCCAACATGAAGAAGCTTGAGGAACTTAAAGACGCTCTGCTGGAGAAGGAAACTGTAGAGGCCGAAGAAGTTCTGAAGATTCTTGCCGGCTCTCATATGCCCAAAGAAGCGTCTCTCTACTAAAGAAAACTCTCAAAGACCTTTGCGGCACCGACGATGTATTTTGAAGGTGAGTTTTCTAACTCTTTGATCAAAAAGTCTTTACCCACCCAGGCGAGTTCTTCAACTTCGTCTTCCTGAAGCTTGAACTTATCCAGCGGCCAATCAAGGCTGCATAAGAACCATTGGGCGAAAAAAGTATAATTTCCATAAGGATTTAAAACCTTCGGGCCGACAGTAAATCTGTGGCCGGTTAAGCCTATTTCTTCCTCGGCCTCTTTGTAAATGTTTGACTCGTATGTTTCTCCCTCTTCAATGGTGCCTGAAACCGCCGGCCCCCATTTGCCGGGGTCGGTTTTCTTAGTCATTTTCCGTTTGGCCAACAATATCTGGCCCTGCGAATTGGTCAGCCAAAGGGCGGAGACTCGGTAAATATCGTCAAACTTAAGATCTTCGCCGTTTTTAGCACCAAGAATATTGTCATCACTGTCTACGATTACGGTTCTCATAATGGTGGCAGCTCCATAGATTAATCATACACAATGGTAGAATACTCTAATGAAAGTTTTAGTTTTACTTGGCGGCAATTCGCCAGAGCGGGACGTTTCTTTAAGATCCGGCGAGAACGTTAGCTCAGTGCTCAAAACGCTTGGTCACGAGGTTTATGATTACGATCCGATAAACGGCTACGAAGGCCTTAATGATTATGCCGGAAAAGTCGATTGCGTGTTGCCGATGCTTCATGGCAGGGGCGGGGAAGACGGAGAAGTACAGCTGGAGTTGGAAAAACGGAACCTGAAGTATCTGGGGGCCGACCCCCGAGTATCAGCGATCACCTTCGATAAGGTGGAATTTAAGGAAATACTTAACAAGCTAAGCATTTTGACCCCGAAAAGTGAGGTAGTCAACAAACAGAGTTTTATGGGTTCCGAATTGATTAAAAAGCCGTTCGTGCTAAAACCGATTGACGGCGGCTCAACCATAGACGCCTTTATAGTTCGCGTCCCTTCAGCTGATACCGTTGACCTGGCCGTATTTGATAAGTATCCGCAAATGCTCCTGGAAGAATTAATTGAAGGTGATGAAATAACGGTACCTATCTTAGGGGATGCTGCTCTGCCCGTGATTGAAATAATTCCGCCCCAAGGGAAGGAATTTGATTATGAGAACAAGTATAACGGCGCCACCCAGGAGCTTTGTCCGCCGGTCAATATCTCGTCCGAACTCCAGGCGAAAGCGCAAAAATTAGTCGAGAAAATTCACCGGGAAGCTAGCGTCAGGCATCTATCTCGCACGGATATAATAATTGATAAGGATGATAACCTTTGGGTGTTGGAATTAAACACCATACCGGGTATGACGTCTCAGAGTTTATTCCCTAAAGCAGCCCGCATAGCGGGAATCTCAATGGAAGAGCTGGTCCAGAAATTCCTGGATATGGTAATCGCCTAAACACCCCTGAGTGTTAAACTATTAGCATGGCGATAGATAGGATAGTCAATACCACTGCGGCTGCCAGCGATGATGATGTCGCCGAGCAAGAGCTTGAGATTACGCTTCGCCCTCATGACTTTGATAATTACATAGGCCAGGAACGGCTGAAGAAGAATCTAAAATTGGCCATCCGAGCCGCCACAAAACGCGGCGAGCCGATTGACCACGTTTTACTTTACGGACCGCCGGGACTCGGCAAGACTACCATGGCTACCGTAATCGCCAATGAGATGGGCGCCCAGATCCGTGTAACTTCCGGGCCGGCTATTGAGAGGGCAGGCGATTTAGCCAGCCTGCTAACAAACCTGCAGGACGGGGACATTTTATTTATAGACGAGATCCACCGGCTGCACCGATCCGTGGAGGAAGTGCTTTATTCGGCGATGGAAGACTTCAAATTGGATATCATGCTTGGCAAAGGTCCTAGCGCCCGCAGCTTACGTCTGGATTTACCGAAGTTTACGATTATCGGAGCCACAACCAGAACCGGCGCCCTGGCGGCGCCGCTACGCGACCGTTTTGGAATAATCCACCGCCTGGAATTTTACGAACCCGACGAGATACGTAAAATTATAAAAAGAGCCGCCGGCATCCTAAAGGTTAAGATTGATGATCCGGCAGCCGGCCTACTTGCCCAGCGGGCCAGGTTAACGCCGCGCATTGCCAACCGGCTGCTCAAGAGGGTTCGTGATTATGCCGATGTAAACGGCGACGGCATTATTGACACTGATCTTGCGCATAAAGCGCTGGGCCTTCTGGAGATCGACGAACTTGGTCTGGACCCGGCAGACCGGCTTATCTTGAATGTGATTATGGAGCACCATAACGGCGGCCCGGTAGGTGTTGAGACGCTGGCGGCACTGACCAGCGAAGAGCGCTCCACCATCGAAGATTTCTATGAGCCATATCTGATGCAGATAGGGCTTTTGGAGCGCACGCCCCGTGGGCGCAAAGTAACGCTGCGGGCCTGGCAGCACATGGGCAAAAAGCCCACTTCCACTCAGCCCTCGTTACTGTAGAATTAACAATATGCCCCCGGAAAATACTTTAGTCGATCCCAACAACATGACCGATATGCTGGAAGGTGATGAACACGTCCTGGTTATAGTTCGCAAACATTGGATAGGCGCAATAGGAATTTATATTCTAGCCGCAGCGTCGACGCTCGCTTTAATTGTCTTGGCGTTTATCATTATTCCCGATCTAAAACTATCACCATCGTCTAAAGCCTTGGCTACTTTAGTTGCCAGCGGAGTGTTGGCAATTTTTACGCTGATGACATTGTTATTTGCTCGTATCTATCATCAAAGTAAGTTAACGCTAACCGATAAAAGTCTCGTCCAGCGGCTGCAAAGGAGTCTGTTTAACTGCAAGATATCGAGGCTATCTATGTCTAACGTGGAAGACGTGAATGTGGATCAGCGAGGAATTGCCGCCACGGTGTTTAATTTTGGCACCTTGACTGTCCAGACTGCCGGAGAACAGGATAACTTCGTGTTTACGCTTTGCCCAACCCCAAATGTCTATGCCGAGAAGGTGCTAGAAGCACGTCAAGCTTATGCTCGGCACCACCCAGTAGAGTAAGGTTATTCGGAAAAGGGATTATTGCGTGCGGAGTTGAACAAGCTGTGTACCTGGGTATTGTTATTCTCAAGTGCCTGAATCTGGTTGATGGCCCTTTGGTCTATTTTGGGGATCTGAGTAGCGGCGATGGCTTCGGCGTCTGCCGTGGGTTCTGCCGTGCTTAAACTGCTGATCTGCCAGACCACTAGTATGTAGACTATTAACACGACCATTACGGCGGCAAAGGCGGCATGCCCGCCCGCCCGCTTAGCAATCTCGGCCGCTTTATTTTGCAGTTTTTTGATATCTAGATCTGTCTTCATGGCTTTATAAATATATTAATCGTTAAGCTGAAATTTATCGGACTGTTAGCCCCTGCGAGAGGCTGTATATTAACTTGAGTTACTTGGGCCGTGCGCCGGTTGCTTTCAATCCGCCTCAGAAAATCCAAGACCTTAGGGTAGGTAACTTGCTTATCGGCCGGAACTTGCGTTCCGGTAGCCGGAGTGATGGTGAGCTGGATGCTGTAAAGCCCGGGGATACCGGAAACCGGCTGGGCTTGGCTGATTGCCGGAGACGTAGGTGTGCTTGGGCTGGCTGCTCCGCCCGATGATGCAGAGCCAGAGGCCGGCGCTGTGGAACCTATACCCAAATTACTGGATGGGAATGAAACGCTCTGCAGTGAAATGCCGGTCTGGTCGGCTATTTGTAGAATATCCAGGACGGCCTGGGCCTGGTCCTTATCATTTGGTATAACCGTCTTGGCCACGGATTTGAAGTAACTGTATTTAGCTATTTCTTTTTTAGAAACCTCCAGATTAGCCAGCTGAGTGTCGGCTGTTTTGTTTTTAAGTTTTAAATCCACCATTTTCCGGCTTTGGGCGCTTAAGGCTGAGGTGCCCATAAAGTAGAGTCCAATAAAAACCACGACGCTAACGCCCATAAGCCCGATTAATACCAGGCGGAATTGCTTGCTATTCATGGCTTTGCTACCCCAGGTACGCTTTGATATTTTTTCTGAGCCGCCTGGCTGAATAGTGCTTTTAAGGTCGCCGCACATTTGTAGGCAGTGGTGGTGGTATCGCTGCAGTTGATATTGACTATATCGACCTTTGAAAACAGGCCGTTAGCGGGGTCATTCAGGTTTACGGCGACTTGAGTCGCGGAAGCATAGTCGCGGGCGCTGATACTT